>JAKAOI010000161.1 GCA_021812265.1 Chloroflexota bacterium
GGCGCGCAGCAAATTGCGCTTTTCTTCCGAGGCTTTATCGGTCATAACAAAAATGCAGCGATAGTTTTTAATGGCAGCTGCCATGGCAAGGCCGGCGCCGGTGTTGCCGCTGGTGGGTTCCACAATTACGCCGCCGGGTTTCAGCCGCCCGTCTCGTTCGCACGATTCAATCAGTCGCAGGCCAATACGATCTTTGACACTGCCCGCCGGGTTAAATTGTTCCATTTTTGCCAGAAGCAGGCCAGGCATTTCTTGCCCGACGCGAGAAAGTCGAACTAAAGGTGTTTCACCCAAAGTTCCTAAAATAGAGTCGAAATATTTCATAGATTTGATCCGCCTTACATCAAGAACGTCTTTGTTCATCTGCGTCTGCGTCAAACTGTCTTTTCGGCAAGAGATTTCAGAAAAGGCAATGCGGCGACGAACACGCAAAATATATCACTCTAGCAGAACCGTCCAGCCGCTAAACTGCTTGCGTTACAGGTTCAGCCGATAGAAAAGCATATATTATATATTCTATATTCTATGCGCTCCGGTATTTTATTGTACCACATGCAAACCGGCCGGCAGTTCCATACAGCATGCCGCTTGATTGAAATCGTGGTATAATTTCTAACAGAATACCCATATTCCATACTTAAAAATATTGGGAGATATATATATCTATGAGCGCGCAAAAAAAAGGCCCGTTCGAATATCCGCAAACACCGAAAGATTATATCGCAGGGAATCAGGAAGCGAATGTAGTGATGACGAGCCTTGCAGATATGATTACTTGGGCGCAAAACTATGCCCGAAGCCGATCTATTTGGCCGTTGGGCTATGGCCTTGCCTGCTGCGCCATTGAAATGATGGCTGCCGCGCAGGCGCATTACGATCTAAGCCGCTGGGGATCCGAAGTTTTTCGCTCCAGCCCGCGGCAAGCCGATTTAATGATTGTCGCCGGCACGGTTTCCGTAAAAATGGCGCCGCGACTAAAACGGCTTTTTGAACAAATGCCGGAACCGAAATGGGTGCTTTCCATGGGGCAATGCGCCAATTCGGGCGGCGAATTTTACGATAGCTATTACACTGTTCAGGGAGTAGACACTATTGTGCCGGTAGATGTTTATGTGCCCGGGTGTCCGCCCCGGCCCGAAGCGCTGGTAGAAGGCATTTTAAAGCTGCGCGAGAAAATTGAAAAACAGGGCCTGAAAATTAAAGGAGAAGCATAAATTTATGAAAGGCGTTTTTCAAGGCATGGGGTTAACCCTCAGCCATTTGGGTAGGCATAAGGTCACCCGACTATATCCCTATGAAAAACGGGAGCTTCCCGAACGCAGCCGCGGCTTAATTCAGCTGATTCAGGAAGACGGGCAAGACACTCCTTTTAACCTGAAATGTGAAGCGTGCCTGCTTTGCGAAAAGGTTTGCCCGCCGCGCGCCATAACTATAGATTATCAACCGACGCACCGTGTGCGCAAACGGCCTTATTTTTCCGAAAAAGCGCGCGCCGGTTTTTATACTCCCCGCTACGCCGAATACGCAGTACATTATGCAAATCGCGTTATGGCGCCGGTTGCGCAGGCTCCCACAAAAATCCATTTGGAAGAGCCATCCGAGTTGGATAAGGTTGACGCTATTATTGCGCAATCTTCGTTAGAGCCATATAACCTTACTGCGCTGGTAAGCCAAGTGATGGCTGCGTATGGCTCGCTGCCGCTGAAAGTTGCGCGCCGTATGGTTGAAACGTTGGGGGTAGACCTCAGCGATCTGTATGGTGTGGCGACTGCGCTGCCAAATTATGCTCCCGCCAAATCCGTTTCCGGCGTATTGCGCGATGATCAGCCGGCGCGCGGCCCTTCCGCTGCGACCCGCGGCAAATTTGGCAATATTAACCATAGGAGAGCGCCCAATGCCTGAAGGAACTCAAAACGCCGCCATTTTGTCTCGAAATATTCAAGACTATGTGAATAAAGGCGGTTTCAGATCGCTGGCAAACGAAACGGCTCAGGCTGTTCGTGATAAGGTTCGCGCCGCCAAACTGCGCGGCCGCGGCGGCTCCGGCAAATATACCGCCGATAAATGGGATACAGCAATTCTTTCAGCCGAGAGACGCGACGGCCCAACGTATTTGGTCTGCAACGCCTACGACGCGGACCCCTTGGCTATGGCCGCGGCTAACCTGATGATTCGCGAGCCTTTTGCTGTGCTGGAAGGCATTGCCCTTACCGCGCGCGCAGTCGGCGCCAAAGAAGTATATTTTTATTTCAAAGCCACAAATCGCAGTGGCTATGACGCAATATTAAAAGCATTCAATGAGTCGCAATCTTCTGGGTATCTGAATGATATCAGCGTTCATTTTGTCGGAGCCGACGCCGGCTTTATGGGCGGCGAAGAATCTGTAATGCTGGAGATTCTGCGCGGCCGCCGAGCTATGGCGGCGCAGCGTCCGCCATACCCTGCCCAGATAGGTTTGTATGAATACCCGACTGTTATTGATAATATCGAAACATTATATACGGTAACTCGCATTATCAACCCTGCGGCTACAAGTGATGATAAAAAATCCAGCGGAAGCGCTGCGCCATATACTTATAAATTGCTGACTTTGTATGGGCTGGATGGCAAACCGGTGATTGTTGAAGCAGCGTTTGGCTCCCCCATTTCTCAAATCTTTGAAAAAAGCAACATTGCGCTGAACCAAAATACTGTTCGCGCTATTGTTGTCGGCGGCCCCGAAGGTGGCGCGCTGGGTCCGGCGGCATGGAACACTCCTTATGACTATGAATCGCTTGCGGCGGTAAACTGCATTGTCGGTTCGGGTGTGATAGAAGTGATTCCTGCGCAAACGTGTATGGTTGAATGGGCGCGGAAACGCATGGAATATTTGGCTAAAGAATCCTGCGGCAAATGCGTTCCCTGCCGGGTAGGCGTAAAGCGCGCCGCAACTGTGCTGGCCACGATGACAAGCAATGTTGCAAGTGATGAAGATATGGCGACATTAACTGATTTGTTAACGTATATTCCCAGAGGCTCTCTCTGCGGCTTCGGATGGAACGCTTCCCGCGCAGCGCAAACCGCGCAGGCTGCTTTTCCCGATGATTTTTCTCAGCATATGAAAGGCGAATGCCCGTTTCATACATGCGCGCCGCAACGTTCACACCGGTATGCGACAAAGGGCGTTTTATAATAACGCTGCGTATATCATTAGGTATACCGGCGCCTTTTTTATTAGCGCGCCGGCGCGCTACCATTTTGCAGGAGCTGATACATGGCAATTACAACCGATACGCTGAAGAATACCAATTCAGCTGATACTATACATGAACGAGATGAGCATGGGCAGCCATCTTTTTCCTTTACTATCGATGGGCAAACCGTTAAAGCGCATGATGGGCAAACCATTCTCAGCGCGGCTATCTCGCATGGGATTATCGATATCCCGAATTTATGCAATGATGAAAAATTAAATCCTACATCGGCGTGCCGCATGTGTTTGGTTCACGTTGATGGCGTTGATCAGCCCATTCCATCCTGTAACACACCCGCCGCCCCGGGTATTTCGGTTAAAACAAAATCCGAAGAACTCACCCGCATCCGCCGCACGAACTTGGAAATGATCCTTTCCGATCACAACGCATATTGCCAGCCTCCGTGCCAAGTGGGATGCCCCACGCATATTGATATTCCCGGCTATTTGGAGCTTATCGCAAAAGGGGAAGATCGCGAAGCGACACGTCTAATTAAAGAAGTGCTGCCGTTTCCATATATGCTGGGGAAGGTGTGCCCAGCACCGTGTCAGGAAAAATGCCGGCGCGCTTTGGTGGATGAAGAAATCGCCATCTGCCGCATGCATGGCTACGCCGCCGAAAGATCTTTGGACGACCCGCCAACTCCGTGGCCGCAAGAAGCCCCTACCGGCAAAAAGATTGCTGTTATCGGCGCCGGTCCGGCCGGTCTGGCTGCCGCCTATTATTTGGCGCTGAAGGGTCACGCCGTTAAAGTATTTGATATGATGGCGCAATCCGGCGGAATGACCCGCTATGGCATTCCCGAATATCGCCTTGAAAAAGACATTCTTGATAAAGAAATTGAAGGCGTTTGGAAACTCGGCGTAGAAGTGCAATATAACGTGAAACTGGGTAAAGATTTTACGGTAGATGATTTGTTTGCCGCCGGATACCAAGCAGTCTTTCTGGGAATCGGCGCTTGGACTTCTAATCCCATTACATTTGTAGATGGCTCAGAAGCTTCTCCGGAAGATACCCAAGGATTGATCAACGCGATTTCTTACCTGATGGATAAAACCCGCGGCTTGCCGGTTCCGGTAGACCCTAATACCGAAGTTGTGGTGCTGGGCGGCGGTTTTACTACATTTGATTGCACGCGCACTTCACTGCGACTGGGCGCCACAACATACACTGCTTATCGCCGCGGCCGCAAAGAAATGTCTGCCACACCGGAAGAAGTTGAAGACGGCGAGGCCGAAGGATCTGAATTGCTGCTTTTATCGGCGCCGACAAAACTTGTTTCCAGCGATAGTAAACTTTCCGGTTTAGAGCTGATTAAGATGGCGCTCGGCGAGCCAGACGCTTCAGGCCGCCGAAGGCCCGTGCCCCAAAAGGGAACAGAGTTTGTGGTAAAATGCGATACCATTATTCCCGCGTTCGGTCAATCACCGGATGTTTCGTATTTTCCCGATTATGTGAAGGGCGTAAAAACTTCAAAATGGAAAACCGTGGTTACCGACCCATGGAACTTTATGACGGATCGCGAAGGCGTTTTCTCTGGCGGAGACTGCCAGATGGGCGCGCAAACCGTTATTCAGTGCGTAGCCCAAGGTAAGCTGAGCGCGCGCGCTATCGACGCCTATCTGAAAGGCGAAGATATGAAAGATGTCGCTAAGCGTATAGAGGCTTCGGAGCGCAAGCCGGATCTGTTCTCGATTGTGCCGTATAAACCCGTTGAGCCGAAAGTTAAAATGCCCATGCTGCCATATGACGACCGCAAGCGGAATTTTAAATTGATTGAATTGGGCTATACTGCCGACCAGGCAAAACGCGAATCAGCGCGATGCTTGCAATGCGCTTGCCCGGCTGCCGGCCAATGCGATCTGCAAATGTACAGCATAGAATTTGGGTTGAACAATAATCGCTTTCATGATGGGGAACCGAACGATTTCCATGATTATGAAATTGATATCTCCCATACCTTTATTTTGCGCGACCCAAATAAATGCATTAACTGCACGCAATGCGTCCGTGTGTGCCATGATGTTATCGGTCCGAACTGCTATGGCATGTTTGGCAAAGGATTCGACACTATTGTAAGCACACCGTTTAATGTGTCGCTAAGCGATACCGATTGTGTTTCTTGCGGAGCCTGTGTTCAGGTATGCCCCACCGGATCGTTAATGATGGCGGAACGGGAACTGGTGAAATGGGATTTTGCGCTCGATCGGTGCATTTTCTGCGGCGACTGCGTTGAGGTATGCCCGCATGGCGCGCTGGGAGAAACACCCAACTTTGAGCTGTCATTCTTTAACAGGGTTGGCCCCGGCATTAGCCTGCATATGGATGACTTAGCGCGTTCCCCGGATTATCTGGTTCCGCAGCGTGTGCCGCGCAAAGAGAGCGAGGCCGCGCAAGTTAATCCGCTCATTCGCCCGCTGCCGGCGCGGCGCATACGGGAATAATAAGACTTTGCTGTATCTCCGGCGCGCCGCAAGGCGCGTTCGGAGCGACGTTTTTTTAAATGGTCAAATCTCCCTTGAAAACCGCGCCAGCGCCGCCGGGCTATTTTTGCTGCGTTCAGCGCTGCGCGCTACTTTCAGCCGGAAAGATGTATTCGGCTGCATGAATGAAAGCTGGTTGTTATGCGTTATATTGTTAAGGAAAAAATATTTCACATCACAGAAGATTCTGTTATCAGCGATGAGGCCGGAAATCCTCATTTTAATGTAAAGGGCTCGTTTTTCAGCATTC
>JAKAOI010000162.1 GCA_021812265.1 Chloroflexota bacterium
CCGATCTAGTAACAAAGCTGCTTGTTGATTGATCAAACAATAGCGCGGCGCCGGGAATAACCTTAATATCACTATAAGAACGTTCTGAAAGTTCCGCAACAGACAGCTCAGCCTTTGAATCTCCGGAGAATTGCTCCAATTGCCGCATAGGCAGTTTCCGAAAAGTTGGTGTCATAATCTTAATAACATCATTATTAAATTCCGGCGCCGGCTTCACCTGTGGCAGAATATAGGGCATTTTATTGGTAGCAATATTATCGGTGGTTATGGCCAAAGTTTCCTGTGTTACACGTAACGGCTTATCAGGCCGCAAGCGTTTTGCCTCACGTTCCAGCTCTGCGGCTTCTTGAAAAGAAGATCGCAGCCGCAGCAGCGCCGCCAATTTTTCATAAGAATCGGCCAGAAACGGATTCAGTTCAATTGCTTTACGATAGTGTTCCTCAGCGGCTTCATAGCGGCCATTTTTCTTCATAATATCACCATACACACTTTGCGCCGAACCAAAGCCAGGCCAAATTTGTATGGCAAGCCGCACATGGTACGCCGCGTCGGCGGCTTCATTCTGTTCTAAGCAAGCGCGGGCAAACACCGTGTGCAAAAAGGGATTATCCGGTGACGTAAATACCGATTGTTTCAGTAACGTATACGCTTCTTTCACTTGGCCATAATCCAGCAGCGCCTCGCCATATGGCGCAATAATTCGGGGAGAATGCGGATTTTGCTGTATCATTGCCATATACATTTCAATCGCTTCAGAATAGCGCCGCGCTTGGGTATGCACATAAGCTAATGTTAACTGCGATTCAAACAGCCGCAATATGCGGGGATTTTGCGCGGCCAAAATCGCTTCAGCTTCTGCAATGCGCCCCTGTGCGGCCATTACATACGCCAGCCCAGTTAATGGAATCTCCAACTGCATTGCTTGCGCGGTTTGATACGCTCTTTCTGCTTCGGGATATCGCTGAGAAATACGGCACACATCACCCAATGTTTTAAATGTGTTTGCCGCGGCGTTTTCAACAGAAGCGGCGGCAAACGCTGTTTCATACGCCAAATCATACTTCGCGGCGCCTAAGTACGCCATCGCCAAAATCCGTTTTGGCAAATCTTCTGCCTTCCATTTCAGCAGCGCAGATTGCAGCTCTGCCCTCGCCTCGCTTTGATAGCCTTGCAAGCCCAAAGCATAAATTCGTAACAGCGCCGGAGCGGGTGTTTCCGGTGTTTTTTGCGCGGCAAACTGAAACTGTTTTATTGCCGGTTCGTATTGTTCATCTTCCAGCAAAGCAAGCCCATATTTCATGGCCTCAATTGCAGCGTCGCGCTGTTTGCCATATTTTCGGCGCTGAAAAAACTCTTTCGGCCAAAGTATGCGCCCCAAAACCAAAACAACAGCAGCCGCTGCAATAATTATTCCATTTATGACCACAAAACATACGCCTCATTTCATTCCACCAGCGATCGGGTTATTTGCACAACGCCAACAAACGAGCGAAAAACAGCTAAATAATCATCCCCTGTTAAGATTGCCGTCCGCTTGTGGTTTTTGTCAAGCTCTATACCCCGAATAACTGCGCACGCGGCAGCCATATCGGCTGTGAGAAACGTAATTTCCATAGTAATTTGCGGACCAAAAGAGGGGATAACCCGCAACGCGCGCAGATCTCTTTGCAGCGATTGCGCTGTTTTTTCCTTAAGAATAGCACAGGCCTTTTCCGGATGCAACGATAGCGCCGCAAAACGGGTAATGGATTGTTTTACCTGCGCCGGTGTTACATCCGGCGCCCAATTGATAAATTCTTCTATAGTATCGGTGTCACCGCTAATTAACGCTATAGGAACTTGATAATACGCCGCCACAAGCGCGTTAATAGCCGATTCACCTACAACCTCACCATTTATTTTTACTTCCCAGATTGCCCGTGGATTATAGGTGTGGCTTAACAACGCGCGAGCGCCCATCGAGCCATGGTAGCCGATAAACAGCGCGGCGTCAAAAGAAGCGTCTAGCCCTTCCATCATATACATTGGCTTATGCCGCCCGGTTAAGGATGAGGCTCCGCCGTGAAGCGCAGCGGGATCAAAATTGCGCATAGCGCCGTGAGAATCGTTCACCAAAATATCAGCCGATTCATCTGCCATCAAAACACCGTCTATCACCGCGTTTAGCTCCCGGGTAAGTAAAGACCGGCCAAGCGCATAATCATCACCGGAGCTGCGTATTTGCTCCCAGTCCGAAACGCCGGCAATACCTTCGGCGTCTATCGAAATAAAAATTTTCATCAAATGCCGCCTGCTTTCACAAAAATGTACATCAAAAATATTTTGGCGCGAATTATTTAATAATTAGGCAGTAGCATATTTTGAACAAGATCACTGCTTACCGGCAGAAAATGTCAGGCTGCACACCGAACCTTCGCCGGGTTGTGTTTCAACACGAAAATCGGCGCCCGTTAACCGGGCAATAGCTTGAACCGTTAACACACCTATCGGCAATCCGGGATTCTCCGCCAAAAGCTGCGCAGGCAATGTGGCGGCGCCTTTTTGCAAAATATGCAGCGTATCATCGCTAAAACCAACCCCAGTGTCTTTCACGCCAAGAACAGTAGTATTCTGTTCCGTTCGGGCAAATAACACCACAGATCCGTTTTTAGTATTAAACTTTATGGCGTTGATCGTTAAATTTAATAACGCGCGCCATAACATTTGCATATCACAAAACACAACTGTTGCGTCATCGGCCTCAATAAGCAGACGCACATGTTCCGAATCGGCGGCGCGCTGCAGTTGCTGCGCGATATCAGCCAGCACAGGCAGCGCTTGTATTTTTGTGATATTTACGACATGTTTTTTTAAATTATCTTGTAAAAGAAAATGTAAATTTTCAATATATTCCATCATCTCCAAGGCGCTGATATGCGCATATCCCAGCATTTCACGCTGTTGAATATTTAAATCTCCCGCATCGCCACTGATAACCATCTCAAGAAAGCCGTGCACTGCATTTACCCGATTCCGCAGTTTATGGGTAACCTCTGAAATAAAGATAGTATCCTGATTTTCACTTTGAGCAATGGCGCGCATAGATGTATCGTTTGTTAGTGTAAAAGCAATTGCGGCGTTTAATTTCGGCAGATGATCCAGCGCAGCCTGAACATTCTGCTGCGAAAATGCGCCATCATTTCGTTCAAACGCTAAGGAGATAATGGCGTCTAACGGCGTATAGTCTGCATAGACAATGATATACTGCCGATGCGATGAACGGAAGCGTGTTTCATAGATGTGCGCTTTTGCGCTGAAGTGCGGCGCTTGTATCGCCGCGTGCACCAAGCGCTGTTTTTTAGGTGAAGAAAGTGTATCGCGGCTGTCCGATTCCGGCAAGGTAAAATTTGCGGCGCCGCAAATATATCGCGGTGTATGTTCTATAATCATAATGGCGCAGCCTGCGTCGGCAGTAATTGCCTTGGCAATTGCGCGAACTTGCGCGCGGAACGCGGAATCTGCGCGCAGCAAAGCCAGCGCCCGTTGTGAAGAAATTGCCTGAGTTTCCGATATAAAATCCTGCGGAAGTTGTGCTTGTACAGCCATAACATTCAATCCATTCTATGAACATAATAAGATATTTATTACTATTGATTTGAAAATTTGTATCCCACACCACGCACAGTAAGGATATATTGCGGTTTGCTGGGATTTTTTTCCAGCTTCGAACGCAGCTTGCGAATATATGAATCAACAATGTTGCTGTCACCAATGTATGTGTCACCCCAAACAGCGTAAAGAAGATCATCGCGAGAAATACCGCTATCCGGATGAGACATAAGCTGTTTCAGCAGTTTCATTTCGGTTGGAGTAAGTATAATGGTTTTGCCGGTTTGCATAACCACAGTCAATTCACTGATATTCAGTTCCAGCGATTTCATTTTTATTACTTGGCTGGCCGCCACATGGCCGCGATACACTCTATTCAGCACAGTTTTCACCCTAGCCGCCAGCAACGCAGGGGTAAACGGTTTTGTAATATAGTCATCTGCGCCGAGGGCCAGACCTTTAATTTCATCTTCAGTTTCTTTCCTGGCGGTAATAAAAATAACCGGAACATCCTTATCCAATTCGCGAATTTTGCGATACAGCTCAAAGCCGTCTAATCTTTTGGCTCCGAAATTAATATCCAATAAGAATAACTGCGGCATTGATCGCTGAATTAATTGCAACGCGCCATCCGGGTTATCAATTTCATCAACATCATAGCCTTCGCAGTTCATCAAATATTTAATCATTTGGCGATTATATTTTTCGTCTTCAACGATGAGTATCCGCATGGATAATCTGCGCCTCCAGGCAATTTTGTTTTCAAATCTGCGGGATTAAAACATTGAAAAACGGCGCCCAAACTGATGGAAACTTCGTTCATTTTTCTTCTGCCGGTTTGAAGTGTTACAGTTATTTTTAGTTTAGTATACAAAAAAAAGCCGGAATAACAAAGCTCAAGGGATAAATGGCGATTTAATCCAATGTATCCGCCAAGTGATATTTGCGCAGCCTATGTCGCAGAATATCTGGGGTAAGGCCCAGTTTAGCGGCGGCTTCTTTCCGAACTCCGCCCGATTCAGCGACGGTTTTATCTAAAATAATTTTTTCTATCGACGCCAAAAAAGTATCGATAGCAGGAAATTGTCGGTATGGCATCGCGTCTATCCAGCGTTCAGCATGGTCATCAGGTGAATATCTCCGGGCATTTTCTGCAGAGCGGGCGGTAAGCTCCGGAGCTAAATGTTCGGGCAAAATCATAGATCCCGGACACATAATTAAGGCGCGTTCAATAATATTGCGCAGTTGACGGATATTGCCGGGCCAATGATATTGTAAAATTGCGCGCAAAGCCGATTCACTGATTTTGCATTTCGGTTTGCCCAATTCGCGGCCAAGCGTGGCCATAAAATACGCCGTAAACAGGGGGATATCTTCGGGCCGTTCGCGCAAGGGAGGGATACGCAGAGTAATAACATTCAATCGATAATACAAATCACGGCGAAACTCATTATTTTCTATGGCGCCTTCCAAATCTTTTAAGGTTGCCGCAATCACCCGTGTATCCACCTTAATTTCTCGCTCGCCGCCAATACGATAAAAAGACCGCTGATCGAGCGCGCGCAATAAATTTGGCTGAAGTTTCAGCGGCAGTTCGCCGATTTCATCTAAAAACAATGTCCCTGTATGCGCCAATTCAAAATCGCCGCGCCGCAAAGCTCGGGCGTCGGTAAATGAAAATGGCTCATGGCCAAAAAGTTGATCTTCTATAAGTGTTTCCGTCATTCCGCCACAGTTCACCGCAATAAAAGGCCCATGAGAGCGCTTGCTGAGTGTGTGGATAGCGCGCGCAATCACTTCTTTGCCTGTTCCGTTTTCCCCAATCAGCAAGGCAGAGCTGTTTGAAGGCGCAATTTGCTCTACAGTTTTCCATAGCTGCGCCATCGCTTCACTGGAGCCGCGGACAGGAACATCTTTGCGATTCAAAACCTCACGGCGTAAAAACATAGCTTCACGGCGCAGCGCGTTCATATTCAACGCGCGATTTATGGCAACCTCCAGCGCCTCAAACGTGTAAGGTTTCTCCAAAAAGTCAATCGCGCCAAGTTGCATAGCTTTAACTGCTGTTGGCGTATTACTGAATTTTGTCAGCATAATAGCGGGGGTATCGGGCGCAATTTGCAACATAGCCTGCAGCACATCTAAGCCGGTGCCATCAGGCAGTTGATAATCCAGCAGCGCCAATGTACATTCGTAGTGGCGCAGCTTTTCTATTGCCTGTTCAACATTTTCAGCAATCACCGGTTCAGCGTTGCGCGCCGCCAAAAATCGGGCGGCGTAATCTGCCTGCACCGGGTCATCTTCAACAATTAAAATATGTTCATGCGCTAAAGAAAGAATATCCATAATTATGG
>JAKAOI010000163.1 GCA_021812265.1 Chloroflexota bacterium
ATAGCGCCTGCTATCTTGCGGATCCCTGCGCAGGGACGCTATAGCGCCTGCTATCTTGCGGATCCCTGCGCAGGGACGCTATAGCGCCTGCTATCTTGCGGATCCCTGCGCAGGGACGCTATAGCGCTTGTTATCTTGCGGATCCCTGCGCAGGGCAAAAAACCTATTCGCCAATCATTGCGGGGCGGCTTTCAACCGTTTCACCGCGTTTGCGCGCATCTTTAGCCAGCTCAACATTAGGATCTTTGCCGATGAACAGCGCAATAAGAGTTGCCGCTAAACAGCCAATAAGAACAAACGTAAAAGTCTCATTTAAAGCAGTAGTAGTGGCGTTTTGGAAAACATAATTTTTTGCGCATTGCTGAATTGCGGCGCTGCCGGCTTTGCCAAAAACAGTAATGCAATGCAGCGCTTCACCGGTCGGCGGCTTGCTGGCAAACTGGGTGTTTATTTGCGCGCCAAGTGTGTTGCCCTGAGAGGTTGCTTGCGTTGTAAGGTATGCGGTGAGCACCGCAACACCAATTGAGGAAAATACTTGCCGGGTGACACTTACCAGCGACGAAGCGCGCGGTAAATCACGATTACTGATGCGCGAAACAACAAATGTTTGCAGGGGAACATTGGTTAAGCCTAACCCTAAGCCGCGCAAGATAAACCAGCCTTGCAGATCCCATCCTGATGTGCCGATGGTCAGGTTCATAAAGCCGATCGTTGCAATGGCGACGATGAGCATCCCAAAAAACGTCAGCCAGCGCGGCCCAATGACATTATATAGTCTGCCGGCTACAGCGGTGGCAAACGCCGCCGCTAGCCCTTGCGACATCAGATATTCACCCGAGGTAAGCGCGGAAACGCCTTGTACATTCTGGAAAAAGAACGGCAGTAAAAATAGACTGCCAAATAAAAATGCGCTGAGCGCCCATGTAACGATGTTGCCCATGGTAAAGCTATACACTTTAAACAGCCGCATATCCAGCACCGGATCTTTCACCAGCAACTCGACAACAACGAATACTGCCAGCAGTACACCGCCTATACCCAAAAAGAGTTCTACTTGATGATCGGTCCAGCCGTTTATGCCGGCTTCGGTAATTGCATACACTAGGGTAGTAAATCCCGCCATTGATAGGATCAGCCCCAGAATATCAAAATTACTTCGGGTTACAGTGTTAACGCCATATTGGGTATCTTCACTTTTTTTGCTTTTCAGAATCCAGAACGCTAAAATAACGGCCAAAATGCCGATTGGCACATTAATTTTAAATATCGAATTCCAATCAAATGTTGTGGTAAAATATCCGCCGATAGTCGGCCCAAACGCCGGAGCCAGCAAAATCGGCACACCAATAACCGCTGAAGCCGGGCCGCGTTCGCTTGGCGGAAATACCCGGAAAATCTCGGCAAACACCACCGGCATTAATGCTCCGCCGCCAAGTCCCTGAAGGACACGGAAGAAGATCAGCATAGGAAATGACGGCGCCAAAGAACATAGGAATGACCCAATGGTAAACAACGTTAGGGATACAATAAATACCCATTTCGAACCTACCAGGTCAATCATAAAGCCGGTTATAGGGATAACTGCGGCTTGCGCTAAAAAGTACGCCGTTGCTACCCATGTTACCGTATCGTAGGATGAAACATTCAAGTTTTTTTGGATCTGCGGTAAAGCAACACTTACAATGGTGTTATCCAGGATTGACATAAACAATCCTATCACCATGATAATTGTTACCTGCCATTTATAAGCCAATTTCATACCGTTATACCTTTCGGATTTGCTATTTTCGGAGTTTTTGCTTGTTTTGTTCAAGACTTACTGCGCACAGCTTAAAAATCGCTGCCTAATGTATGTTCTGTATCGGATGGGTCCGGTGGAATGATGGATTGCAGAATAATTGTAATGAATTGTTCACGCGCCAAGTCATTGGCGTCATTGGTGTTCCACGGAAAATCAGGCAGCAGCATCTGCAGCCGGGCAGCGTTGAAGCGAAAACTGATTGGGACGCTCAGGATATACGCTATCAGAATGGTGATATTAATGTGCGAGGCAATATATCCCTCTGCTTGCGAGCGTTCCAGATACTCGATAAATTGCTCCAGTAATTTTGGTGAAGTGTCGGTTGCGCTCCGTTCTTTATACACCGTCCAGCCTTCGGCGGCTTCCCAAAGCAGCAGTCGGAATATGTTGGGGTAGCGATCACTGAACGAGAAGGAAAATATAATGGCCTCGCGAATCACCTTTGTTACATGCTCGCGGGAGCATTCTTGCGCAAACCATTCCAGCGCATAATTGCAAAACTTTTCCAGATCAAGCTCAATTTCTTTTTTTATGCGATGGATTACTGCTTTATATAACCCTTCTTTATCCCCAAAATACTGGAAAATCAAGCTTTTGTTATACCCAGACTCTGCGGCTATAGTATCTATCCGCGCTCCGGCAAATCCGGCGCGCATAAACACTTGTTCGGCCGCAAGTAATATTGCGTTCATGGCAAGCTCAGAATTACGGGGTCGGGAATGGGTCATAAGATTTTTTTAAATTGCCCTTTCTTACATATGCCATCGGGTTTATATATTTTATCGGCAAGCGCCGCATCTCTCATTTGCGCGATGTTGCGCGCAACTTTGCAGTCGCCGTCATAGCCGTATTTAATTAACTAACTGGTTAGATGATATCACAAAAAAAGATCTTCCTGCAAGTGTGCGATAAAAATTTTTTGATAAGCACAATGTCCTATTGACATTCTGCTATTTTCGGAGTATTGTTTTAACTTAGCTGACAAAATTTATTGCCGGTGTCGTCCCGTTGCGGCGGCGGAAAACACATAGCGCACAATAAGCGTGTTTTCTTAGTTTTATTCCGGATTTCCTGCAGATTATCCTGTGAATATGCGCCGTGACTTAAGAAAGTGAATGGATATATGAGTACTCCATCAGACAATTCAAATTTTTATACCCGCATTCCCGGGTTTTACAACTACTTAAGCTGGTATATTGCCTGCATGCACACCGGTGAAAGCTAGCGCCGGATCATTTCTATTTCCGAAAGGATCGCAGCATTGTTTGGACCACATTTGATTATTGATGGCAGCAAGTGCGATATCGCAAAATTGGCGGATCGTATTGTTGTTGAGCGTATACTTACTGACTACCCCCGCGCAATTGGTATGACCCGCATCGGCGGCCCATATATGTTTGAATATATTGCCCCGGATCCCGCATATTCTGGTGTATCCGGCTTGGTTGTGATAGCCGAAAGCCATATTGCCATCCACACGTTTCCGGCGTTGGATTTCTTCACCATGGATATTTTCTCCTGCAAAAATTTTGACCATGAAGTCGCTATAGCGTATATCCGCGAAGCTTTCGGAGTTCAAGAGATGGATCGGATGCTGGTGCAACGCGGACTTTCTTTCCGCGGGCCGCACCATGGCCCTATCGGCGCCACCGACGATCTGATTGCCGCGCACGCCGAACGCTATGCAGGGCTTGAAGGAGTAACCATCGGCTCTATTCCCGCCGACGACCCACTATATCCGCATGAAAGTTCCGGCAAAATGGTTTGGCCGTCTTACGGCGCTGTGCCGGATACCGGATCTTACGGCGCTGACGCTTGCGCTATTGGCTTGCGCGGTTCGGTGTATACGCCGGCAAACGCTGAAGCGTTGGGCGCGGCAAATGCGCCCGCAGGATTTACACCGCTGATACCCATGCAACTGAATCCCACCGCTTCTACCGGAGGTGTGCTGGATAGTGTTTCCGCCATTCGCGGACCGGGCCGCGCGTTGGGGCAGATATTGAATCGATGGGAGCAAGCAGCCCGCAGTGAATCGACGCCTATCATTCTTGCCTTGGGTCCATCTCTGATTGCCGACGGCCTTCGCGAAATAACAACCGAATTAATGCATCGCGGTCTGGTTTCAGCAGTTGTACTGGAGGGAGACAATACACTGGCCGATGTAATAGAATCTGCCGGAGGCCGGCATTATGTAGCTGAAGCTCAGCCCACCCAGTCTATACACCTTGCGGCAGATGAAGACGCCGCCGCTAAAAAAATACAGACTGCGCTCAACCAATGCCGAAGCGGATCAGGCTCTTCCGAATTGCTGAATACGCTTGGGCAAGCCATCAACCGAACATCGCCGCGTCCCGGGGTTATTATTACGGCTGCTGAAAAATCAATACCTGTTTTTGCCGTAAACGCTCCGGAACTTGGTCCGGTCTCAAAAGAACGAGATATGGCGGTTTTACAGGCAATGATTCAAGATGAAACCGCGGTGGTTCTTTTGTTTAACACAACAGCAATAATGAACAACTTTTTCGGCAGTTTGCCGGCGAAAACTGATATATACTCGCTCAATGCGGCTGCTGTTCAGCCGGTTTTGGATGCGCGGGTAGACGCTGCGCTGGCGCTGCCGCTGCTGGCTACCGGGCTGACACAGCGTATACCGAAACGCCAGCGCGCAATGAAAGGAATTAAAAAAGCGTTGCAGCCCGTTTAACATAGACGGTGTTTTGCATACAAATTGATTCGGGCGGCCAGTATGGCCGCCTTTTTTTAATAACGCGGCGAAACGAGAGCGAAAACGCCGGCGCCAGCCAGCGCAACTGTTGTCATAAGCGCTATGGAGCCGGGATACGAGGTGAAGGAGCGAAATGAATGTGAACTATATCATACCGCCGGTGGTTGCGATACTTGAGGGGGAGTTTTTGATGGGGAGTGATAAGAGCAAAGATAAATATGCAAGTTCCGATGAGATGCCGCAGCATACAGTGCGCTTGGATACGTATGAGATCGGGAAATATCCGTTGACGGTGGCGGAATATGCGCTGTTTGTGGAAGCAACCCACCGCGCGGCGCCAAGGAATTGGGAAGAGCAAAAGCAACGGCCGGAGCATCCGGTAGTATATATAAGCTGGGATGACGCACAGGCGTATGCGCAGTGGCTGGCGCAGGTAACGGGGCAACCGTATCGTTTGCCGAGTGAGGCAGAGTGGGAGAAAGCGGCGCGAGGAACGGATGGCAGGATCTACCCATGGGGGAATGAATGGGACGCGAGCAGGGCAAACACAAGGGAGAAAGGGTCGGGAACAACAACGCCGGTGGGGAGGTATCCGCAAGGCGCGAGTCCGTATGGGGTGATGGAGATGGCAGGGAACGTGTGGGAGTGGACCAGCACAATATATGTAGGAAAATATCCATACAAGAACGATCGACAACATGAGGACTTTAATTCTACAAATACTAGGGTACTGCGCGGCGGCTCGTGGAGCGACAGTTCTAGGAACGCGCGTGCTGCGTGTCGCATCATTAACGTGCGTGGCTACTCGAGCGGCAATAGGGGTTTCCGTCTTGTGCGCGCTGCGCCTTTGGTCGGCGCAAAATAGAGGAACGAGGCCCACATGTTGAAATGTGTGGCTAGTTTTTGCTGGCGGAAATGGTGTCATTGCTCTCCATGTTCCGTCAGGTCCAGGTGTTTTGGGATATTGTCGCAATGATGGTGGTAGTGTTCGTATTTAGCCACATGTTTTAACATGTGGTGCTCGTGGGAACATATGGCTGGTTGGTGTGCTGGCGGCAATGGCGCCATTGCTCCTCATGTTCCGTCAGGTCCAGGTGTTTTGGGATATTGTCGCAATGATGGTGGTAGTGTTCGTATTTAGCCACATGTTTTAACATGTGGTTTTCGTTGAAACATATGGCTGGTTGGCGGCGCTGGCAGAAATGGCGCCATTGCTCCTCAGAACCGCGCTGCCATCCAAAATGCGTCTGCGGAAATTGTTGATTGAAGCCACATGTTTCAACATGTGGTGCTCGTTGGAACATGTGGCTAGTTTTTGCTGGCGGCAATGGCGTCATTGCTCCCCATGTTCCGTCAGGTCCAGGTGTTTTGGGATTGTCGCAATGATGGTGGTGGTGTTCGTATTTAG
>JAKAOI010000164.1 GCA_021812265.1 Chloroflexota bacterium
ACCCGAACAAACCGTTGCGCGCGTTGGTGTTCGACTCCAAATATGACTCATATAAAGGTGTTATTGCCTATGTGCGAGTGATAGACGGTGTTTTAAAACAAAACTCACGTATTCGCATGATGACGGTAGGCAGCAGCGCTGATACATTGGAATCGGGCTATTTTACGCCATCTATGGTAAGCGCGCCCGAGCTTTGGGCGGGGGAAGTGGGTTATGTTGCTACCGGCTTTAAAGTGGTGAAAGATTGCCATGTTGGTGACACAATCACCACAATTGAAAATGGCGCCGAAACCCCACTGGCGGGTTATCGCCCGGCCAAGCCTATGGTTTTTGCCGGTATATATCCGGTAGACAGCGGCGATTATCCCGAACTGCGCGACGCTTTGGAGCGATTGCAGCTTAACGACGCTTCACTTTCTTTCGAGCCGGAAAGCTCCCTTGCGTTGGGTTTTGGGTTTCGCTGCGGCTTTTTGGGTATGCTGCATATGGAAATTATTCAGGAGCGGCTGGAGCGCGAATATAACCTAACCCTGCTTGCTACAGCGCCAAGTGTGGAATATGTTGTAACCAAAACCGACGGTGAAAAAATTATTGTTGATAACCCAGCGAAACTGCCGGCTCCAACTCAGTTGGAGTATATTGAAGAGCCAATTATGGAGATTAGTATTTTTACTCCCTCCAGATATATTGGCGCTATTATGGAAATTGTTACTTCGCGGCGCGGTATTTTTCAACAGATGAAATATATTGAGACGGATCGCGTGCATATGGTGTATGAAATGCCGCTGGCCGAGCTGATTATTGATTTTTATGATCAATTAAAGTCACGCACCCAAGGGTATGCCTCTTTAGATTATACGTTTGCGCGGTACTCTCAATCTGATTTAGTAAAACTGGATGTTTTGGTAAACGCCGAACCGGTAGACGCCTTATCTTTAATTATTCACAAAGATAAGGCGCACACACATGGCCGTGTGTTGGTAGAAAAACTGCGTGAACTAATACCTCGGCAATTATTTGAAGTTCCCATCCAAGCGGCAGTAGGCAGCAAGATTATCGCTCGCGAAACTGTGCGCGCCATGCGCAAAAATGTGCTTGCCAAATGTTACGGCGGTGATATCACCCGTAAAATGAAGCTGCTGAATAAGCAGAAAGAAGGTAAAAAGCGCATGAAAATGGTGGGATCGGTTGAAATTCCGCAAGAAGCGTTTATGGCCGTTTTAAACTTAAACGATGATTAAATCTCACCCATGTTGTCTGCTCACCGGATAATATGGGTTTCTTCTTCCTGAACGGCGCTATTCTGAATAAGAAACGCTCGCAGCCCTGGCTGTTCCGGACCGTCCTTTAGAGTAAAAATAAGGTAGTATGTTCCGGGCCAGCCTTGCGCATAGGCAATATCTCTGGGTGATGGGTATGCTTGTGTGCGTGGGTGTGAATGATAATATGCAAACACATCCCACTCATGGCCTTCTATTTCATTCCAAATATTCAATAGATCCTGCGCCGCAATGATAGAGAATGTTTCCGGCTCATCTGCGGCGTTTGCTGTTGGATAGTGCTTTATAATTTTTCCGTTTGCGCCCGCTAAAATTCCGCACGCCTCGTTTGGATAACCGCGGCGGACGTGTTCCAGCATTTCGGCGTATATTGGCTGCGGCAATTCTACCATAGCAGCCTACTATCTAAGCGTTCTTCCTGTTGTTCCGGATCGCTCTCCCATAGATTTTCGCTTAAATATTTCCAGCCGCCATCTGCCAGCAAAACGACGATATTGCCTTTTTCCATGGTTTTTGCAGTTTTTATTGCTGCGTGCAGCGCTGCGCCACACGATGGTCCGGCAAAAATACCTTCTTTTTCGGCCAGTTGCCGCATCATTTGAATAGCGTCTGCGCTGCGCACAAGAATTTTTGCGCTGAGAATTTGAGGATCGAAAACCGGTGGAATAAAGCCGTCTTCAAGGCTGCGCAGCCCCTGCACGCCATCTCCTTGCAGCGGCTCTGCCGCGATGATGCGCACATTCGGGTTATGCTCTTTTAATCTGCGCCCTGTTCCGGTTAACGTTCCGCCGGTGCCAAGCCCTGCCACAAATACATCAACATCTGGCAGATCGCGAATAATTTCTTCGGCAGTGCCGGTATAATGGGCCAGTGGATTTGCGCTGTTGCCATATTGATAGAGAAATACATAATCGGGATGTTGTTCTGCAAGGCGTTTTGCTAAGGCAACGGCTCCGTTGCTGCCCAATGTTCCGTCGGAAAGGATGATTTCTGCGCCGTATAAGCGCAATAATTGCCGGCGTTCATTGGAAACATTATCGGGCATAACGGCAATAAAGCCATATCCTTTTATTTTGGCGATCATTGCCAGCCCAATACCAGTATTGCCGCTCGTGGGTTCAAGGATGACGGCGCCTGGGCGCAGTTTTCCTTCTGATTCGGCTTGTTCAATCATTAATTTGGCAATACGGTCTTTTACACTTCCCGTTGGGTTCTGCCCTTCAAGTTTGGCAAATATTTTTACCTGATTCTGCGAATACAGCCGCGATAACTCTACCAGTGGGGTATTGCCGATTGTTGCTAATATTGATGAGTATTGCATAGTGTTTGTTCCTAGCTTCCGCCTGCCATGGCGGGAAGCAATGTGATAACAGATGTTTGTTGAACAGGAGTTTGCAGCCCATTCAGGTAGCGCGCGTCTTGATCGTCAACATATACATTAATGAACCGGCTGAACGCGCCATCGGATGTTAAAATTTGTTCACGCAGCGCCGGGTAGCGCGCAAACAAGTTTTCAAAGATTTCGTTTAATGTTTCGCCGGGAATATCCAGTGTTTTGGCTCCGCCGGTGGATGGCCTGAGCGTCGGTGGAATTTTAATGCTGCTCATATATTCGTTGTTCCTGAAAAAGTAGTATTAAAAATGTTGCCGCTTTGGGCGGTATTTCTGCTTGCTGCAAACTCATGCCGCCCTTAAGCAATGCGCAATACTGCCGTGTTAGCTTGCTAGCCGATTGCGCAAACGTTTTCATATGTCGGTAAATTTTCTGGGTGGGCGTGAACTCCGCATGCGGGACAATTCGGATCTCTGAATAACTTCAGTTCATCATATGTTTGTGTTAAAGCGTCATAGGCCAGTAATCTGCCTATTAAAGGCTCTCCGATATGCAGCAGCAGTTTTACCACCTCGGTTGCCTGTAAAATGCCAATTGTGCCCGGTAACAGCCCTAAAACACCGGCTTCGGCGCAATTTGGCGCTAATTCCGCCGGAGGAGGCTCTGGGAATAAGCAACGATAGCAAGGGCCGTCAAATGGTTTAAAAATGGTTACTTGCCCTTCAAAGCGGAAAATACTGCCATGCACTACCGGTTTATTTGCAAGAATAGAGGCGTCGTTCAACATATACCTAGTGGGAAAATTATCTGTGCCATCCAAAATTACATCATAACCGGAAATAATATCCAACACATTTTCTTTTGTCAGCCTGTCATTGATGGCGTTAACATGAATTTCGGGATTTAATCCCAATATGGTGTCTCGTGCGGATTCTACCTTCAATCTGCCAATAGATTTTGTATTGTGGATGATTTGCCGCTGTAAATTGCTTTCATCCACTACGTCATTATCAATAATGCCAATGGTTCCCACTCCGGCTGCCGCCAGATAATATGCGGCAGGCGATCCCAATCCTCCGGCGCCGATGAGCAAAACTTTAGAGTTGAGTAGTTTAACCTGCCCCTCTTCCCCTACTTCGGGAATAAGCAGATGCCGGCTGTATCTGCTGCGCTGCGCTTCGGTAAGGATGGTTGGTGTAATAACCGGCAATCCCGAACCAGACCATGCAACATAACCGCCGGCTAATGAGGTAACATTGGCGTATCCCATCTGCTTTAGGGTCTGCCCGGCAAACAGCGAGCGAACTCCTCCTGCGCAGTAGAGCAGTAAAGAGGCATTCTTATCGGGAACCGCTTCCTCTATTTTTAGCTCCAAAAAGCCGCGGGGAACATGCAGCGCATTTGGTAAATGGCCGCTATTCCACTCATGCTGTTCCCTCACATCAATCACCAGAACATCCGGGTTTTGTTGTATAACGCGAAACGCATCTGCGGGACGAATTTCGGAAATTTCTTTGCGCGCGTTTTGCAAGAGTGATCTGGACATATCTCCCATAATTTTAAAGCTCCGATAGTAAAATTGCTTAATACTTTCCAAAATGAAGTCTGTAACAAAAATATACCAATTTTCTTTTTCTCTATGCAAGATCAGTTCCAAGCATGAAAGGTTTCATTTTATGGCGGCGGCAAGGGATTGCGCGATTTATAATATCAGGACTTTCGCTGCAGCATGGAAAATCGGGGATATACAAGGCAATGTCCCTTGTATGTGGTTCTGGAGTGTCCCCAGACCTCCCTCTGTTTCAGATACGAACCATGCGCTTCTCTTTCAAACGAAAGTCCTAAATATATATTGGCATAAAAAATCTGGAAATTTCTTATAGTTATCGGTAAAATACCACTAAAATCACAGGTAATTTATGGATAATTTTCGATTTTTTTGCCAAAAATATAAATATCTTCCCCGCAATGTTCAGCGGAACTCCATTGAAAACGAGGCGCATCTGCCAACGCAGCGAATCCAGGATCTCCCACAGGGCTAAGCGCGGAGACGCCGCCGATAACGATAGGGGCAAGGAAGATATGCGCGCGATACACCAGATTTGCGGCAAAGCAAGCGCCTAAAACTGTTGCGCCACCTTCAATGAGCGCCGTTATGCAGCCTCTTTTACCAAGCTCTTGCCATAATGCGGATATATCCACTCTGCCTGCGACGGTGGCCGGTAAAATCAGCAGTTCGGCGCCGGCGTTGCGCATTGTTTCGCGCCAGATTTCTGGCGTCGCTGGGGTAGCGGCAATGATTGTTTTGCCGGGAGTATCCGGGCGCAGCATTTTTGCGGTGGCCGGTGTTCTGCCTTGGGAATCGAGCACAACACGCACAGGGTGGCGAACGCGCAGCTCTTTTTCATCGGGCAGACGAGTAGTAAGCAGAGGATCATCTTGCAATAAAGTTTGCGCGCCGATGAGAATAACGTCGCAGCGCTGCCGCAGCAAATGTCCAGCGCGGCGCGATTCCGGTCCTGTAATCCATTGCGATTCGCGGCGGGATGTTGCAATTTTGCCATCCATACTCATTGCGATTTTTGCGATTCCCATTGGCTCTTTATGGTTCAGCCAATGCCGAAATGGGGCAATTAATTCTTGCGCTTCTGCAGACTGACTGTTATTTTGCTGTAAAACTTCCGTCGTAATTCCGGCGTTTTGCAACTGCCGCACACCGTTTCCGCTTACCAATGGGTTGGGGTCTGTCGTGGCTATGATGACTTTAGTAATTCCGGCGGCGATGATGGCGTTAGTGCAGGGGGGTGTATGGCCGAAAAAGCTGTGCGGCTCCAGCGTAACCGCCATGGCGGCGCCGGTTGCGGAGCTGCCTGCCTCGCGCAGCGCCATAATTTCGGCGTGAGGGCCGCCATAGGGTTGGGTGGCTCCGGCGCCAAGAATGGCATTGTTTTTGAATATTACAGCGCCAACGGGAGGATTGGGGCTGGTAAATCCTTGTTCGGCTTTTGCCAGTTTTAGCGCCAAATTCATGGCATCAAATTCATTCATAATCGAACGCCTAGGGTGAAAAAATGTTGGCAGAATGGGCTATGAATTCAGCAATGTGTGTACGCGCGCTTTATCGGCTGCCGCTTGCGCTTGCATACCCATACGACTGTATATTTGCGCGCGCGCGCGGTAACTTTCAGCGTTATCCGGATTCAAGCGAATTGCTTGAGAAAGCGCGCGTTCCGAGATCGG
>JAKAOI010000165.1 GCA_021812265.1 Chloroflexota bacterium
ATCTCTAAGCTTGTAGTACATCATTTTAGTCTTTTGCTTGGACGGGGAGTTCAACTCTCCCCCATCTCCACCACACGGCCCGCTGCATAAGCGGGCTTTTTTTTGATCCTCGCTTTTGAATGGCCGCAATAACAAACACCCCACTGACTCCCATGTATAACAACGCCAATACTAAAAATCTTGCAAAGATCCGATAATGATAGAGGGATATCATATAGTATGCTCTCTATATCTTAGGTAGTTTAAAACGTATTTTGGTATACTACTAATAGGTTCATGTTCTCATGAAAATCAAAGGGACGGAGAAATAACATCATCATGAAAGTATCTGTCTGTAATCTGGGGCCAATAAAAGAAAAAAATAAAATGGAGTTAAAACCTCTCACAGTTTTTATTGGGCCAAATAATGCAGGAAAAACTTGGCTGGCGTATTCTCTCGCCGGTATTTTAGGGACATTTGGACTGGATGAATATATAAAAGCGTATGTTGATCATACTGTTTCAGAGAAATATTCCGTTTTAGATACCGCCATAAACCTAATAATAAGCAATGGAAGCGCAACTATTGATATAGAGCGATTTGCTGATGAGTTTGCTGATGAATATTTTAATAACATTGCAAAATATTCAAGTACGTGGATGAACCGTTTTTTGGGAACCCAACGTATCAACTTTAACGATTTAAAAATTACTCTCAATATAGGTAACAATAAACCAATATTTAAAGAAAATTTGATGAAATATTCTTTCACAACTCAAGTGGCTAAATCAATTTTAACAATTCAAAAGAATGCAGGAAAAAGCAAAATATACGCATTTACGTCTAGCGAATCTGATGAAACGAAAGATACTGCTAAGATATTAGATGAGCAGATTCCCGAGCAAGAGATTCGTAGAATTTTAATACGATTTGTGTTTCAAGCCATGCATAGCTCATTGTATCCAAATATACGTATTTTTCCCACAGAAAGAGCAAAAATTGCTGATATTCAGTATACAGGAAGCGTCGCTGAAATACAAAATACATCACTTTTTAAACTAACAGATGAAACATGGCCGGAAAGATCTTTCAGACAACTATATCGTGAAATTTACGGGATACAATCCGGCGCTAGAAATGCTCGCAATAAAGAATCGTCCAGCAGTTTAGTAAAACAATATATTGAACTTGCTGATATTCTGGAAAGAGATATATTAGGCGGTAATTTGAAATTCTCGACACCTAAACCAGATCCTCTACGAGAAATCTTATATCAAACAACCTCAGATTCCGACATTGAAATTTCTATAGCGTCTTCAATGGTAAAGGAGCTTTCTTCATTAGCCCTATACCTAAGGTATCTAGCCAAACCAGGAGAATTAATTATTATTGATGAACCAGAAATGAACCTGCACCCTGCGGCGCAAATAAAGATGGTGGAATTTCTTGCAATGATGGTAAATTCTGGATTAAATGTATTGATTACAACTCATAGTCCTTATTTTCTAGATCATTTATATAATGTTATGCTGGCAGATAAACATAAAGACAAAAAAAAGATATCTGAAAAATTTTATTTGAAGAAAGAAGTAGCGTTTCTCTCGCAAGACAAAGTCGCTGCTTATCTTATTTCAGATGGTAAAATAGCTAATATCCTTGAAGAAGATGGAGATATAAATTGGTCAAACTTCAGTAAGGAAACTGACCGTATTATGCAATTGCAGGCAGATCTCATATCAGAAATATCCCAAGATACATCAAAGGAGTAATATGTCACTTAGCCGATTGCTGCTCATTGCGCCAAACTCTAGAAAATATATTGAAGGTGAAAATAGCGAAAAAGTTATTATCAAAACAGATCCCAATAGTGAAGTAGTTCTGTGTTTTCAACTTGACGAGAGAAGTTCACAAGACAAAATAATCGCTGAACAACTGGGAATTCCAAGAAATCAAAAAAGGTGCGATGGAATTATCTTTTATGCAAAAGATGATGATCCGCGAAGAGTTATCTGTTTAGTTGAAATGAAATCCCGTAATATAAGTAACGCAAGTGAACAAATCAAAGCGACAAAAAAATATATGAATGATCTGTTAAAACTAGAGGCAACCGCTACATCAAACTACAATTGTGATGAATTTCGCAAACAGATATCTGACGTCAAATGGATAGCGTGTCTTTATCATCATGGAGCATCTCCCAGAAACATGAGCGATTTTTGCAAAGATCTGAAAAATGATGGATTCGTTAAGACCATCTTGTTAAGTCGTTCCAAGAAGGAGCTAAATATTATACAAGAATTAGAAAATAGCTAAGAATATCCATCCACTCCATCACCGGTAACCTGTCTTGAACAAGATTTTAAAATAGTTAAAGCGCGCTACAATCACCGCGTTAGTTGGTTCTCATGTGCGCTCCTTTCACTAAGGAAGCAATCTCTTTGTGGGGCAAAGCCCTAATTTGGGTAAATATGTTACAATACCATACGAGCAAGTATGATTTACCTCTGTGCGCTGCGCCAGGGCCTTCATAATTGTTTTACAGCAGATACGCTTCACGAGAAGCGTTGCGAGCGGTATTATACATAATTTGCTAACAAAGGAAGGGCAATAATGCAACAATTATATATCTTTGCGTCGGATATTCATATCATACCAACCGGTGGAATATGGGACACAATTTTTCGCAAAACATGGATTAATGTAAATATTTTTGGCGCATTCGGCGCAAACGGTTTTCAGTTGAACCTGGCAGGACTGATTATCATTATTGCAGTCGGAGCATTGGCGACGTTTTCTGCGGAAAAACTGGTCGGTGAAAAACCCGGGAAAAGTATGCTGTCATCAGTTATTTTCACCTTATTAGGCGCATATATCTTTGCAGGAATCACTCATTTGCCATTTGAAGTATACGTTGAGAATGTGCCGATTTTTGCAGCTTTATTTGGCGCTATCGTGTTTGGTGTGTTTTTTGTGCTGATTAAACGCGCTTTTACCAAATCTGCTAAATCTTAGTAGAGAAAACATAAAAAACGAGGAATAACCGGCAGCGCTGCAAAAACGCTTCTGCGATATTCCTCGACAAATTTTGTATCGGCAAGTTACTTTTTAGGGGCAGCCTTTTCTTCTGGTTTGTGCGCTATATTATCTTCAATCGTTTTAACATCAGAATTAATAGTTTCTCCCAGCTTTTCACCCTCTTTTAGCAACTCTTCTCCACCCTCGACTAAAGCTCTTACTCCTTCAGCAACTGCAATAGTCATTGCGCCGGCGTATCCTAACACAACAGCAAATACAGCCGCCGCTATAAATGAAAGTTTCGTAAAGTTATGGCTAATAAATAGAAATGAACCGCCCATTACAGCCGCAAAGCCTAAAGCGCCAAATCCAAGAAACCCGCCAAGAACTTTTAGAACGCCTTGCTCAATTGCGCGAATAACATACGATAATAACCCGCGCGCATGCTTCATATCCTGCATTATCATAAACAATTTTTCCCTGTAATCGTCAGATTTCTTGCGGAATCTGCAAGAGATATCAGTAATCCGTTTATTACACGCTCCCGCTTTATCATCTTCCTAAAGAGAAGTGTGTATTGCTGTAAGGATTTTCACATCAAAATTGGCGCACAAACTGCCCGCGGCAAATATGCAAGATTGATAAATATTTTCTTTTAGCAATCACCGAGAAGCGCCGCTGCGCTATTGTTGCCTGCGCGCAAATCGCATTTAGGCGCGAGCTGAATTATTGCTGCCCTTCATCATGCTGGCCGGTAAACTTGCGTTCAATACCTGAAACTGTGCCTTCCACTGCGCCAAGAGCGCGTTCCGGTAATTTTTCCGCTTCTTTTAGTAAATTGCCTGCGCCGCCGCCAATGGATTGCAGGATATGGCCCGTTTCATGGCCAACCGTTTCTCCGCCGTGTTCAATACCTTTTACTAATGTCGAAGCGCCTTTCTCAACGTCCTTTAAAACTGTTGAAGCAACATGCTCGGCTTCTACCGCTACTTCTTCAACAATAGTTATTAACCCGCGAATACCTTCCTCAATAGCAATAAGCAGCGATACAACTAATCCAAATGAAAAACCAAACAATATGGCGACAACATGTGTTAATGTTGCCGGAGGAAACTGCTTAGTCAAAAATGCGGCTGAGCCTTCCACGATTAAAAATGAGGCAACGAATACGCCGGCAAAAGCAGTTGCAACGCGGCGAAACATGTGAGACAGTGTGGAAAGGAGATGTTTCAGGATTTTACTGAGTTCTTTCATGGTATAAACCTTTCAGATATGGCAAAAATAATATCAATTAAGCTTAGCATACCAGATTTTTGAGATTTTGTCTTCATTTTATAGTGGTAATAGCTAACATTCCTATATAAACAAGCGCATGATGGTTTTTGGCGCCGCAAAATATTTCTTGTAACAGAACAAGACAAAATGCCGCCAATGCATAAATAACTAAATCATTTTTAAACTATTGACGTTTTAGCCAATGACTCCTCTTTAAATTTGTGCAAAATGCATAACGCCGAAGCGCATTTTCCCTTGTACACTATATAGTGTGATATGCGCAGGCCGACCTTGTTGTGTGAATGTTACAAACATTTCTTTTGCTCGACAGCAAAATTCATACATACAGCGGGCTTCCAGCAAACACATGATGCACAAACACAGCGCAAACCCTATTCCACTGATGATTCCCGAGGAGAAGTTTATTTCGGTATGACCCCAGAAGAAGTTGTAAACTTTGCCGCCGAAAAAGGCGCCAAATTCGTTGATTATAGATTTGTTGATCTGCCCGGAACTTGGCAGCACTTTAGCTGCCCTATTGAAACCCTTGAAGAAGCAACCTTCACAGAAGGTGTTGGATTCGACGGCTCCAGCATTCGCGGCTTTCAAGAAATTAATGAAAGCGATATGCTGCTCATCCCCGACGCTTCTACCGCTGTTATGGATCCTTTTACTGCCGTCCCT
The DNA here is from genome assembly GCA_021812265.1 of Chloroflexota bacterium. Taxonomy (GTDB): domain Bacteria; phylum Chloroflexota; class Ktedonobacteria; order Ktedonobacterales; family JACDGC01; genus JAJYBV01. The sequence continues at coordinate 4,955 of JAKAOI010000165.1, forward strand.
ACTCTCATCCTTGTGTGTACTGTTGCCGAACCCGGAACATTTGCCCCATATACCCGCGATCCCCGGCAGATTGCGTTAAAAGCTGAAGCATATTTGCAAACTACCGGCATTGCCGATACAAGCTATTGGGGTCCTGAAGCAGAGTTTTTTATGTTTGACAGCGTACACTATGCTTCAACCGGCCACGAACAAATTGCGGTGGTTGATTCGGAAGAAGCGCATTGGAATAGCGGAAGAACTGCCGGCGCGGCAAATTTGGGCCACCATATCCGTCCCAAAGAAGGTTATTTCCCCGTTTCACCCAGCGACACATTCCAAGATATCCGATCTGAAATGGTGCTGACCTTGCAGTCTGTTGGCATTGCGGTTGAAGCCCAGCATCATGAGGTTGCCGTTGCGCAAAACGAAATTGATATGCGATTTGGCTCTTTAGTAAAAATGGCCGATAACGTTTTAATGTATAAATACATCATTAAAAATGTCGCTAAACGCGCCGGAAAAACTGTAACCTTCATGCCTAAGCCGGTATTTGGCGACAATGGCTCCGGCATGCATGTGCACCAAAGCTTATGGAAAGGTGAGAAACCCCTGTTTGCCGATAAAGCAGGCTATGCGGGTATGAGTGAAATGGCGCTGTTCTACATCGGCGGCATTCTCAAGCACGCTCCTGCTATCCTCGCATTTGCCGCTCCGACAACCAATAGCTATAAACGCTTGGTTCCCGGCTACGAAGCTCCGGTTAACTTGGTTTTCTCAAAACGCAACCGCTCAGCAGCAGTGCGCATTCCCATGTATTCCGAAAGTCCCAAAGCAAAAAGGGTAGAGTTCCGCCCGCCAGACCCAACCTGCAACCCATATCTGACTTTCTCGGCGCTTCTAATGGCTTGTTTAGA
>JAKAOI010000166.1 GCA_021812265.1 Chloroflexota bacterium
AATGCTGCAATGAATATCAAATGGGCCGGACAGGCCCTTCGGGGACTCGTGGGGATACCTGCGGGGTTGAACCGAGAATCCGTTGGGCTTTAGCCCATGCGGAGTGTCAAATAAGTCATGCTGTCATCTGTGCGCCGGCATATACAGCTCCTTCACTCGGACACATAGGATCATCCTATAGTTTATACTGAATATGCTACACTGAAATATATCTAATGTTCCAAAAAGAAACGAGACTGATTGTGACAGCAGAAACCCCAAAAAACCAAAATCCCGTCTTTGCCATCATCGATGGGCACGCAATGGCGCACCGCGCCTATCACGCCATCCCCGAAAATATGCAAACAGCTTCTGGCGAACACACCAACGCTGTGTATGGCTTTGCCACTATGCTGCTGCGGATTTTGCGTGATCAAAAACCAAACTATATTGCTGTCGCCTTTGATTTGCCGGCGCCAACATTCCGTCATAAGGCGTTCGATCAATATAAAGCGCAAAGGCCGGCAATGCCGGAGCAAATGAAAGCGCAGTTCCAGCGGATCCGCCAACTGGTGGCAGCGTTGAATATCCCCGTATTTGAAAGAGAAGAGTTTGAAGCCGATGATGTCATCGGAACCCTCACCGTTCAAGCAGCCAAACAACAAGTAGACTCACTGATTATCACCGGCGATATGGATACGCTGCAATTGGTAAATGAACATGTGCGCGTGCAGGCTGCAAAAAAAAGCGTTACGGAAACAATGATTTATGATATACACAATGTGGAAGAGCGCTTTGGTGTCGCCCCAGCCCAAATTCCTGATTGGAAAGGACTGGCGGGCGATTCTTCCGATAATATCCCCGGTGTGCCCGGTATTGGCTCTAAAACCGCTACACAACTGCTGCTAACATATGGAACATTAGAAAATACACTGGAACATGTCAAAGAGCTTCCGAACCGCCAAAAAGACCTGCTGACACAATTTGGGGAACAGGCGCGGCGCTGTAAATGGCTGGCCACCATTAAAACTGATATTCCCCTGCAGCTAAACTTATCAGAATGTGTTACACACGATTTTCAGCCGGCAAATATCATCACTTTATTTAAAGAACTGGAATTTCAATCGTTGCTGAATCGCTATTCTTCGGTAGTTCATGCGGCATTCAGGCATACTGAACGCGAAGAAACCATGAAATATCAGAAGGCGTTTCCCGTTCAAGGAGACTTATTTGCAACCCCAGCGCCTGTAACAGCTCCGGAGCCGTCACTGAACACCGAGGAGCATACCGACACCGAAACCGTCATTGTGAACACTCCAGAACTGCTGCAATCGTGCGCAGACGCTTTGCGGCGCGCCGGACGGTTTGCGCTGGATACCGAAACGACCGGCGCCGACCCTCTTATTGCCGATTTGGTAGGCATATCGTTGGCGGTAGAATATGGCAAAGCTTGGTACATTCCCATCGGACACACAAACCCTCTCAGCGGCGCCCGCATTGCAGAACAATGTTCGCTGGAAGACGCGCAAACCTATTTGGGGCCTGTTTTTCGCGACACCGCCATAAAGAAAATCTGCCATAACGCCAAATTCGATATGATGGTTCTGCGCCACAACCATTTGCCCGTAGAAGGTTTGCAAATGGACACCATGGTTGCCGCATACCTCTGCGATCCAGGCAGTAGAGAACTGGGCTTGAAAAAACTTGCTCCGCAGCTGTTGCAAGCGCAGATGTCGCCCATTCAAGAACTTATCGGCAGCGGCGCAAAACAAATCACTATGGACCTTGTTCCCGTTGAAAAAGCCGCGCCCTACGCCGGCCGTGACGCCGACATGACCTTGCAGCTGGCAGCCCCGTTGCAGCAAAAACTGGAAGAGTTACAGGTTAGTGAACTGCTGTACCAATTGGAAATGCCGCTGATTGCCGTATTAGAACGAATGGAAGAAGCTGGTGTCTTGCTAGACCGTCCACTGCTGGACCAAATGTCTATTGAAAGCGCCGAACAGATAGCTGTTTTAGAAAAAGCGATCTATGCATCCGTGGGACACGAATTTAATATTAATTCACCAAAGCAATTGGGAGAGATTCTATTTGAAGAGTTGCGCCTGCCCAAAGGGAAAAAAACGAAAACAGGCTATTCGGTAGACGCAGATACACTGGAAACACTGCAAGGCGCGCACCCTATGGTAGATTTACTGCTCGAATATCGGGGAATCGCCAAATTGCGCAGCGTTTATATTGACGGTATGAGAGAGTTAATGCATCAATCGGATGGCCGCATCCATACATCATTTAATCAAACGGTAGCAAGCAGCGGCAGGTTAAGCTCTTCTAACCCAAATCTGCAGAATATTCCTATTAGGACAGAAGCAGGACGGCAAATTCGCCGCGCATTTATTGCGGCGCCCAACCATATGTTGCTTACAGCAGACTATGCGCAGATAGAACTGCGGATTTTGGCGCATATAACCAAAGATGAATCGCTCATTGCCGCATTTCGACGCAACGAAGATATCCACAAAATTACCGGATCGCGGTTATACGGAATACCGGCAGAAGAAATTACCGGCGCGCAGCGGCGAATGGCCAAAACAGTTACCTACGCCATTATGTATGGGCAATCTGCGTTTGGTTTAGCAAAAACCGCCGGACTATCAAGAGCCGAAGCCAAAAATTTTATTGAAGCGTTTGAAGCAGGTTTTTCCGGTATCAAAGAGTATGAGGAAACTACTTTAGCAAAAGCGCGGCGCGAAGGCTATGTGCAAACATTATTTGGCCGGAAACGCTTTTTCCGCGATATACTTGATCTTCCCCAGCATATGCGCCAAGCGGCAGAACGAGAGGCTATTAATATGCCCATCCAGGGCAGTAACGCCGATATTATTAAAATCGCTATGATCCAACTGGATGAATCGCTGCAACAGCTGCATTTGAAATCGAAAATGATTTTGCAGGTGCATGATGAATTGGTGTTTGAAGTTCCGGATGATGAATTGCCCGTTATGCGTAAATTAGTGCGAGAAAAAATGGAAGGAGCAGCCGAACTTTCTGTCCCGCTGCGTGTGGAAATAAAAATCGGCCGCAACTGGTATAGCGCCGAAGCCGCCGCAGATGAATAATCGGCGCAATCACCCTCAAACAGCTCTTGCGTTCCACAAAACAATGATTAGCAGCCGCCGTAATATCACAGCGTTTCAGCTGCGCTAAAACGCTGGTCAAGTATTCCACAAAGGATGTTGACCAGCGCAGTTTTACCACACCAAAGAAAACAAAACTATTCAGCAAAACGCGGCGTAACGCGAATAACAATTACAGCGCTGTTATCAGCTCCGCCAGCGTCGTTAGCAGCTTGCACCAACGATTCCGCCATTTCTTGCGGAGATGCATTCTGACCGAGCAATTTATGAATCAGGTCGTCGGGAACCATATCCCACAAACCATCAGAGCACAGCATCAGCACATCATTAGCCGCAATACGAAGCGCGCGCGTATCTACATCTAAAGTTTCATATTGTCCCAAGGATCTATATAAATAGTTGCGAGGAATAACCATCGGATTATCCGGCGTGCCTAATTGTCCCATATCCAAAAATTTCTGCGCCAGCGAATGATCTATTGTCAATTGACTCAGTGAGTTATTGCGCAGCATATACGCCCTGCTGTCACCGACATGTCCGATAATTACATCGTGGCAGCTAACAACAATAGCGGTAGATGTGGTGCCGGCCGAGCGCTGAATTCTTTGCGCCATAGAATGAATCCGTGTGTTTGCCGAGCGAAAAGCGTCCACCAATGTTGCCACGCTATCCACATATACCGCAGTAGCCGCGCCATCTTGCTGCATTTCCGCAGCAACGGTGTCTACCGCCTGAGAGCGTGTCGCAGGGCTGAGAAAACGGCGGGCAACTTCGGCAACGATAACTCGGGACGCAATGCGACTGGCAACTTCACCATACGCCTCGCCGCCCATGCCATCGGCAATTACAAATACCCCGGCAGGCTCTGCCGCCACACGATCATCCACAATATCAAACATTGCCACGCCAATAGCGTCTTGATTCATAGTTCGCACTTTACCTACGGAAGTTGCATAACCATATTGTACGGCAATTGACTGGGAAATCTGTTCATCGGTAAGTTCCGGCAAACCATCGGGCAACGTCAGCAAATAATCTGATATCAGCGCATTAATATCGGTAATCAGCCGCTGCTCCCCACGGCGCGCAATTTCTTGCATTCGTTCATAGATTTTAGAGCTATGGAAAACCGGTGAAACAAAAACCGGACCGATTGCCGCCAAATCATTTATTGCCGGCAGCATTGCAAGCTCTGCGTCTTCCATCTCGATTGCATTTTCAATATGGTTGAGATACGCTTCATCCGAAGTAAGCACAACATCATCAGGAGTAATGCCGGTAAAACTTATTTTTTTCTCTGCCAAATATAAAAACACTTCGCAGATGCCCAGCAGCGCAATGATTGCCTCTTCCGGTTTCAATACACTCACTTGTTCGGGCAATGCGCCGGAACCAAACGCATCCAACACTAAATAATCCCGATCGTCATGGTGAAATTGCTCGCGGGCCGCTAATAACCGAGGGTGGCGCAGTACCAGCAGCGCAGGATACGGGTTGCCGGAAAACACTGAACCGGGACGCTCTACCAAGCGAACGTACATTTGATGAGCAGATTCCGATTCAATAGCAGGATCTGCCGTTAATACTGCTATATAATCATTACGGTCCACGCCATTAAAAATGCATGACTGTATAGTAAATCCATGTATATTTGCTCCAACGTGCAGCGGAGGAAAGCTTGATATAGGTGTATCTAATGGATTTTTTAAGGGTTCAGTAGGACTCAACTGATTTTCCTCATCCACATCTTCATCACCTTTCGGTATTAGAATCGGCAGCCATATTTTCTGTATAGCAAAATATTCATGTGTTCAGCGCAAAAATATACTCTTGCTCATTGCCGACACAAAACGCACAAGAAGCAAACTTGCCCCAACCGCGCATCAGGACGCTATCCTGAAATCATACTGTAAGTCAAAAACCTATTTTCATGATTCGGCAGGCAACGCATACACCGAGCCATGCAGCACAGAGATCACGATAGTATCATTATAGAATACCGGTCTAGCTAAAGCAGGAGATTTTGCCTCAAAGATCCATTTTACAGAACCTGTTGCAGCATTCAAACAGCAAAACTCACCGTTTGTGCAACCAAAATAAATATGGCCATTTCTTAACACTATATCACTTATTACCGGGCTAACGGTTTTTTTGAACCATTTCGGAGCGTTGCTTTGTACATGTATCCCAATAATTTCTTTGCCATAGCTGGCGGCGTATATAGTGCCGGTAGTATCGACGGCAACAGCAGTGTTTATCGAGTCTGTCATCCGATATTTCCATTTCATGGATCCGTCGTTCATATGCAGTCCCCAAATATATTGATCGTCACCGCCAACCACCACAATATTTTGATAGACTTCCGGAGCCGAATCTACCCAATCACCGGTCATCCGATTCCAGCGCAATTCACCATCCTGTTCTATTGCATAAATATTATTATCGCGTGAACCAAATACGATAAGATTCTCTGCCTGCGTCAGATCACCATAAACCGGACCACGGGTTGAGAAAATTTTACTGGATTTTTTAGTCTTCGCATCAATTTTATAGACATTTCCGGAAGTTGTAGCGACAAACATATGCCAGCCAATAATCACCGGTGAAGAGGTAACTTTTTCATTTAGCGCAATACTCCAAAAAATTTTCTTGAGTTCGATGTCTACGCAAAACACATTGCCATCATACG
>JAKAOI010000167.1 GCA_021812265.1 Chloroflexota bacterium
TTCCGCTGTAAGACGATCCGGCGCATTGGCTATTGCCGCGCTGGAATCTGCCCGCAGCCGTTTGCCGATATCCATAACGAGTTCAGCAAAAATATCTTTTTTAGTGTGAAAATATAAATAAAATGTTCCTTGCGCTACCCCGGCGCGGCGGGTAATCTCTGAAACACTGCCTTCGTAATAGCCCATCTCGCCAAATACTTCTTCTGCCGCGTCTAAAATTTTGCGGCGTGTCGCTTCGCCTTTGGCGGTTACCGGCGATAAGTTCCCGTTCACTTTATGCGCCGAATCTGTGGCTGCGCCGTTTTGTAAAGATTTATCTGTTGTTTTCAATGCTGTTATCCGTTCAAAATAGTCAAGCGAAAGTTCTGATTCTGCTCATCATTGTGTGATCTTTTGGCGCATTCCGCAAATATATGGTATACTTCTCTGTAATATGACAGTGTAGTCATGTTTATATCTTTTCAGGGAGAAAAAATATGTCGCAGATATCTCAACAATTTCCGCCAAATTCGCAATACCCATTGTTGCCGGGTATTCGCTCGCGATTTGTGCAAAGCCCGCGGCTGCGCGCACATGTGTACGAAAGCGGTGATCCGTCCTCGCCCTGTCTGGTTCTTATTCACGGCAACGCCGCGTCGGCGCGTTTTTTTGAAGAGCTAATGACCAAACTGCCAAATCTTTATATCGTGGCTCCGGATCTGCGCGGATATGGCGCCAGCGAAGCCAAACCGGCCGACGCAACAAGGGGGCTGCGAGACTACAGCGATGATGTGGCCGCGACGTTGGAGTCGCTGGGTGTGCGGAAGCATCATGTATTGGGGTGGTCGTTAGGCGGCAATATAGCAGTACAATATACGATAGATCATCCGGATGCGGTAAAATCGCTGCTGCTGGAATCTCCCGGTTCACCGTATGGATATGGCGGCTCTCATGGTGAAACCGGGCAGCCTAATTTCCCTGATTTCTCCGGCAGCGGCGGCGGCCTTATCTCGAAAGATGTTGTGGATTTATATATCGCTAAAGACAGCTCGGCCGACTCAATGTTTTCTCCCCGCTCGGTTATGCGCAGCACATATGTGAACGCCGCAACCTATACGTTTGATCCGCAGCGGGAAGATATCTATGTGGAACAAATGCTGATGATGGTTATCGGCGATCAGTTTTATCCCGGCGATGGAACGCCTTCCGCAAATTGGCCGATGATGGCGCCGGGCAAATGGGGATCCAACAATGCGTTATCACCAAAATACTGCAATTTAACGGCGCTGGAAACAATAACGCCCAAGCCGGAAATTGTGTGGATTCATGGCGTAAATGATTTGGTGGTAAGCGACACCGCTGCGGTAGACCCGTGTTTCTTGGGCAAGTTGGGGGTCATCCCAGGTTGGCCCGGAGATGACCTGTGCCCGCCGCAGCCAATGCTGACACAAATACGAGCTATGTTGCAGCGCTACGCCGCCAATGGCGGAGCTTTCAGCGAAATGACGCTGGAAAATTGCGGCCATTCACCGCATATCGAGCAGGAAGATGCGTTTATTCAGCGTTTGCAAACACTGATTGCTGCGCATGAATCCGCCGATCCGCAGCGAAAAGGAATATTTGACATATTTCGCCGCAAGCGGTAGAATATGATACATGACTCATATATCATATATCTCATGATCTGCAAAGGGGCCACGCATGAGTGATCGCGCTGTCAGCGAACAGGCTGACACATTTTTAGCATATCCGCCCATTGGAATGCTATCTTTTGGCGTCTATCTGCCTGAAACGATACAAACCTCTGCGTATATTGCGCAGGAATCGGGAATACCGGAAGAGATTATCCGAGGGAAAATGGGGATACACGCTAAACGTCGCGCCGGGTTGGCAGACCAAACATCTGCCATGGCTGTTGCCGCCGCTAAAACGGCGCTGCAACGCGCGCAAATTGAGCCGGAGGAAATCGATCTCATCATCTATTCCGGAAGCATGCATAAAGATTTTTATGTATGGTCTGCGGCAAACCGCATACAATATCTTCTTGGGGCAAAAAATGCGTGGGCGTTTGAAGCTGTGGCGCTGTGCACCACCAATGTGCTGGCTTTAAAACTGGCGCGCGATCTCATGATGAGCGATCCTAAACTGCGCACAACGCTGATCTGCGGCGGGCATCGCACAGCGGATTTAATTAATTTTAAGGATCATACCAGCCGATTTTTATTTAATCTTTCCGATGGAGGCAGCGCCATGTTGCTGCGTCGCGGCTATGCCCGGAATATGGTGCTGGCTTCGGCGTTTATAACCGATGGATCGCTTTCTGAAGATGTAACCATACCGGCTGGCGGCACGCGGCATCCTACCACCGAAGCAACATTGCGGCAAGGGTTGCACACATTTCATGTTGCCGATTCGGATCATTTGAAAACCGGGCTGGAAGGTGTTTCGGAAGATCACTTTATCCAAGTAGTGCGCGAAGCGGTGGCGAAAAGCGGCTATTCTATAGGAGATATTCATTTTTTAGCGATTAATCATATGAAGCCATCGATGCATCATAGAATTTTGCAGATGCTGAATCTGCGTGAAGATCAATCCATCTATTTATCTGAATATGGGCATATCGGCGCGCCGGATCAGGTATTGGCGCTGGAACTGGCGGCGCAGCGGCAAACGCTGCAGGATGGCGATATTGTTGTGATGGCCAGCGCCGGGCTGGGCTTTACTTGGGGCGCGACAGCGCTGCGCTGGGGAAGGCAGGATTAACGCTATGCTGGCAAAATTTTTACCGGTGGGCGAATGGCTTACCCGTCGGGCAGATTTAGTTCCGCAGAAAGCGGCGCTTATAGACGGCGCAACCGGCGAAGTTATTACCTATGCGGAGTTTAACCGCAGAGCAAAGGCTTTGGCCGCCGCGCTGGCGAGCAAGTACGCCGTTATGGTCGGTGACCGGGTCGCTGTTGTGGCGCAAAATTCCGTTGAATATCTTGCGCTGTTTATGGCGTGCGCGAAAATCGGCGCCATTCTCGCGCCGCTGAATTGGCGCTTAACCGCTTCTGAACTGGCGGTGATTTTTAAAGATTGCGAGCCGAAATTGGTGGTGTACGACACCGCTTTCGCGGAAAAGGCGCAATCTGCCGCGCAGTCGGCGCAATCACCGGCGCCGCGGCCGGCGCGGGGTATTTTTTCTTTTGGCTCCGCCAAACAAGCGCCGGTTTTGGATCCGCCGATGTTCACTGATTTTGCCGGGCTGACTGCGGCTGCGTCCGGAAACTATCCCCCGGCGCCGGTTTTGCGCACGGCGGATGGTGAAGAGATTGCGCTGATTTTATATACATCCGGCACAACGGGAACACCAAAAGGGGCAATGCTTTCGCATCGCATGATTACCTGGAACGCGGTAAATACGCAGATTAGCTGGGGATTGCGCGATGACGATATATACCCAAATTTTTCGCCATTTTTTCACGCCGGCGGATTAAATGTGCTTACAACCCCCATGTTTCACTGCGGCGGAACAGTAGTAACGTTAAGCTCCGGCGCGCCGGCGGATATTTTAAACGCTATAGGCCGCTTCAAGTGCACAGTAGTGTTTGCCGTGCCCACAGTGTTTCAAATGATGGCTGAGCATGAGCAATTTGCGGCGGCGGATTTTTCCTCGACGCGGTTTTGCATTTCGGGCGGCAGTTCGTGTCCGTTGCCGGTTATTGAACGCTATGTGGCGCGCGGCATTCAGTTTCGTCAGGGATATGGGCTTACCGAAGCCGGCGTAAACTGCTTTAGTTTAGCTCCGGAAGACGCCGCGCGCAAAGTGGGGTCTGTCGGCAAGCCGATATTTCATTCATTTGCCCGGATTGTAGACGCGCAAAACGCTGATGCGCCGGATGGCTCCGCCGGTGAGCTGGTCCTTGCCGGGCCGCATATTTGTTCGGGCTATTGGCGGCGGGAAGAAGCAACCCGCGCCGCGTATAGTGATGGCTGGTGGCATACCGGCGATATTGCCCGCAAAGACGAAGAGGGGTATTATTTTATTGTCGGCCGCATAAAAGATATGTATAAATCCGGGGGCGAAAATGTGTACCCGGCTGAGGTAGAAGCTATTTTAGGAACTTGCCCAGGTGTGCGCGACATCGCCGTTATTGGTGTTCCCGATGAAAAATGGGGTGAATCGGGCGCGGCGTTTATTACGGTCACCGGCGCCGGCGCGGTTTCTGCCGATGATGTGCGGCGCTATGCGGAAAGCCGGCTGGCAAAGTTTAAGCGGCCGGCGCATATCTTTTTTGTTGAAGAGCTGCCGCGCAACGCGATGGGCAAGGTGGTAAAAACTGCTTTGCTGCAGCGCTATACCGAACAAAAGCAGTGAATCTGCCGGCGGCGCCATTTGTATTGAGAACATGGCTTTCGCTTGAAAGAGCAGCATTTTTCTTCGTATCTGAAACAATGGGAGGTCTGGGAGCGTTCCAATGTTCCATACTGAAGCGAAAGCCCTGATAATAAAGAAAGACACAGGAAACCGATATGAGTACAATACCATTGCCTGCCATAGGCGCAAGTTTCAGCCGTTCGCACACCGTTACAACCGAAGATGTCGACGGTTTTTCGCGGTTAAGCGAAGACCGCAACCCGTTGCATATTGATGAGGCGTTTGCCGCGCAAACACGCTTTAAGCGCAGAATAGCGCACGGCATGTATTCCGCCGCGCTGATTTCCAGCGTGCTGGGCAACGACTTGCCCGGAACCGGCTGCGTATATATGGGACAAACACTGAAATTTCAGCTGCCGGTGTATATTGGCGACACAATTACTACACAGGTGACGGTAATCGCCGTGCGTGAAGATAAACGCATTGTTACTCTAAATACCACCTGTGTAAATCAGCATGGAGATATTGTTGTTTCCGGCGAAGCAACCATGAAAGTGTTGGAAGAGTTGTAGCGCCATTTTCCATCCCTGCGCTGTTTCCGCGCGGAAGCGGCTAATGCGCCGACCAGCCGCAATCGATGGTAAACGCGCTGCCGGTGATTCCCGAAGCGGATGGTGAGCACAAATAAAGAATTGCGTCGGCGATTTCCTGTGGCTCCAACAAGCGATGAATCGGCGATTCGGCGGTCATGATCTTTTCGACGACTTCATCTTCGGGGATGTTGTGCGCCTTTGCCTGCGCGGCAATTTGCTTATCTACCAGCGGGGTGCGCACATAGGAAGGACACACACAGTTGCAGGTTACGCCATGTGGCGCCGCTTCCAGCGCGGTGACGCGGGTAAGCCCCAGCAGCCCGTGCTTGGCGGTGACATACGCCGATTTATAGGCCGACGCAATGAGGGAATGCGCCGAGCCTATATTGATGATTCTGCCCCATTTGCGCAGGTACATGCCCGGCAGCGCGGCGCGCGTAAGCAGAAACGGCGCCGTTACCATCATATCGATGATGCGCCGCCACTGGTCCGGCGGAAACTCTTCGATTGGCGCAATATATTGTATCCCCGCGTTATTCACGAGGATATCTATTTTATCCAGCGCCGCGGCGGCTGCTTCGAACATGGCGACGGTTTCGGCTTCCGAAGTAAGATCCGCGCGGAAGAAATGTGTGTTTGGCAGACTGCTTGCTGCGATTTCGCCGCCCTGCTGATCGATATCTGCTATGGCAACATCGGCTCCGGCGGCGGCAAACGCTTGCGCGGCGGCAAAGCCGATTCCGCTGGCTCCCCCGGTGATGAGTGCTGTTTTACCGGCAAAAGATTCCATAAAAATTACCCCTTTGGAAGTAGTTTACAAAAAGAGAGCGGTTCGTATTCTCGATTTT
>JAKAOI010000168.1 GCA_021812265.1 Chloroflexota bacterium
ATACACCCTATCCGATCCGAAAGGTCACTGTTTTGATGCCCGCATCCAGAACAATTCTGACTGGTGTATGTATGCTTTTGGCAAGACAACGATGATGTTCCATTCGATTGGAAACTGTTTCCAATCGGAACGCTTGATATATTTATTACAATTATATCACAATGTGACAAGCATCACAAACGATTTTACATGATTTGTGATATTAAGTCTGTCATAAATATTTTGAGAAAATGTCAGAAAAAGCATGATTTTCCAGTGTTTTTATCAGCCAAACACATGTAAAATTAGAGCTGATCAGTCTTCGTTTTTGTGACTTTTGCTTCGGCTGCAACTTCATGTTTAGCGGGTATAAAGCTCATGGCGTATTCGGCAAACGCAGCAATGGTTAAACTGGGGTTTACACCGGGATTCCCCGGTATGACGGACCCGTCTATAATGTAAAGTCCCGGATAGCCATGCGCGCGGCATTGTGTATCGATGACACCTTCTTCTGCGTTAGAACCAAATGGGCAGCCGCCAAGAATATGCGCGGTCATTTGGATGCCCAGCAAACCTTCGTTAATTGCGCCAAATGGCTGAGTTTTCGTTTCTTTGGCAAAATCTTTTGTAATTTTATCTCCGACAGCCAGCCGATTATTTTGCAATTCGGTTTCTTGTGATGGTATTGTTACTATGCCTTTGCGAAACAATGTCCACAAACTGCGCCCAGATTTCATTGAGAGCGAAATATCTATTTTCTGCATCAGCAATAAAATGGTTGTTTTATCGGCCCATCCCGGTAAAGCATATGCGTGCAGCGTCGATAACGGATGTGTGAGGAACCACGCTAAGGATTTTCCCATTCGTTGCCAAACGTTTTTTCCGTGAACCAGCGGCCACGTAAAATACCGCATTGCAACTGAGCCGCTGGAGTAGCGCACAGGCTCTATTGCTGTGACATCATCTGCTTGCATGATGGATGTTATGGCGACACCGTCGGAATATTTTGTTTTTTTATTTTTACTGGTGGCTCCCAGCAAAGATTCGCTGTTTGTGCGCACCTTGGTTCCCAGTGTGGGGGAAAGATTTGCAAGCGTTCGTGTGCTATCTTTGCAGCGCAGCAGCAGCTTCATTGTTCCCACAGTTCCGGCGGACACTATTACATTCCGCGCTTGGAACGATGTTTTTTTGCCGCCTTTTGTTCGCGCCGTGATGGTATAACGCGCGTCTCCCTCGGATTGTTGTATGGGAATAATAGCGCTTGCTTCGGTTTCGGAGATAATGCGCGCGCCTGCTTGCTCGGCAAAATACAAATAATTTTTTACCAGCGTGTTTTTTGCGTTATAACGGCACCCAACCATGCATCCGCCGCAATGTGTGCAGCCACTGCGGCGGGGTCCCTTGCCGCCAAAGTAAGGATCATCTATTTCCACGCCTTCTTTGCCCGGTTCACCGAAAAAGACTCCGACGGGAGTTAGTTGATATGACTTTCCCCTGCCATATGAATCAGCAATTTTTTTCAGGGCGGTATCTGCCGGCCAAACACGCTGGTTTTGTGTTACGCCAAGCATATGGCGCGCGGTTGCAAAATGAGGCTGCAACGCCTCTTTCCATTTTGCCGCCATATTCCACTCCGGCGCCTGAAAAAGTTCTTCGTCTGGCTCTATTAAAACGTTTGCGTACACTAAACTGCCGCCGCCAACTCCGGCGCCGTGCAGCGCAATAACATCGCGGAATGGGCTGATTTGCAGAATGCCGCGCAAGCCGATTTGTGGAATCCAAAGGAATTTGCGCAGATTTTTATTGGTTATTGCAAAATCGGCATCGGCAAAACGTTTTCCTTGCTCTAACACTAAAACAGAATACCCTTTTTCTGTCAGACGCATGGCAGAAACGCTGCCACCAAAACCGGATCCGATGATAATATAATCAAAGATTGTTTGTTCAGTACTCATAGAGCGCGTCATCCAATCGTTTATTGTAGTTGGGATTCATATGATTTTTATGGCGCCGCCAAATTTTTCTGCACTCCTGTTCAAGGCTCAGGTCTACAGTAAAGAAATAAATAATGAGACATAAGAACACCCCCGCGCCTTTGCGCTGTGAACGCAAGGAGCGATTTGCCCCTTGCGCGCAGAGAAACGCAGGGAATTTTGCTCTTAAAAGATGGGAGATTCGATATATGGGCCAAACACATCGCGAAAAACATTCATAATTTCGCCTAAAGTCGCATATGCGCGAACCGCGTCTAATATAAACGGCATAGTGTTTTCCGTGCCTTTGGCTGCGTCGCGCAGCGCGTTCAGTGTTTTTTCAACTTGGGCGTTATCGCGTGTTTCCCGCAATTTTTTCAGCCGTTCAATATGAACTTTTTCTTTTGCCATGTCTATGTATAGTGTGGGAACCGCCATCGGCTCTTCCACCGCGTATTCATTCACGCCAACAATAATCCGTTCACGCCGGTCGACTTCCTGCTGGAATCGATAGGAAGACTCAGAGATTTCCCGCTGGTAATATCCGTTGCGAATACAGGGAATGACGCCGCCTAAGTCGCGAATCTGTTGAATATACGCAACCGCTTGGCGTTCTATTTCATCGGTCAGCGCTTCCACAAAATAAGATCCACCTAATGGATCCACTGTATTTGTGGCGCCGGTTTCATGAGCGATGATTTGCTGGGTGCGCAGCGCAATGAGGACGGCTTTTTCGGTGGGCAGCGCCAAAGCTTCGTCTAAAGAATTGGTGTGCAGTGAATTTGTGCCGCCTAAAACAGCGGCCATCGCTTGCAAAGCAACGCGCACAACGTTATTTTCCGGTTGTTGGGCCGTCAGGGAAACGCCGGCGGTTTGCGCGTGGGTGCGCAGCATCCACGATCGCGGATCTTTGGCGTGGTAGTGTTCGCGCATTTCGCGCGCCCAAATGCGCCGCGCGGCGCGGAATTTAGCGACTTCTTCAAAGAAATCACTGTGCACATCGAAAAAGAAGGACAATCTTGGAGCAAACTCATCGATGGTCAGCCCGCGCTCCAGCGATGCGTCGACATACGCCAAGCCATCCGCCAAGGTAAACGCCAGCTCTTGCGCGGCAGTGGCGCCGGCTTCGCGGATGTGATACCCGGAAATGGAAATGGTATTCCATTTGGGCATATATTTGGTTCCAAACTCAATGGTGTCTATAACCAGCCGCACGGAGGGTTCAGGCGGAAATAAATACTCTTTTTGCGCGATATATTCTTTTAGAATATCATTTTGCAATGTTCCGCCCAGCGCCGCCATGGGGACGCCGCGTTTTTCTGCGGCGGCAATATACATTGCCCAAATAACGGCTGCCGGACTGTTAATTGTCATCGAGGTGGTAACCTGATCTAGTGGTATGCCATCCAGCAAAATTTCCATATCGGCCAACGAAGATATGGCTACGCCGCATTTGCCAAATTCCCCGGCGGCCATATCGTTGTCGTGGTCGTACCCATACAGCGTAGGCATATCAAAAGCAATTGAAAGCCCTGTTTGACCGTTTTCCAGCAAATAGTGGAACCTGCGGTTCGTTTCTTCCGCTGTGCCGAATCCGGCAAACATGCGCATGGTCCAAAATTTGCCGCGATACATAGTCGGCTGAACGCCGCGGGTATAGGGATATTCACCGGGAAAGCCGATATCTTGCATAAAATCGCGCTGTATGTCATCGGCAGGGGTATATAAACGGTTTATCGGAACGCCAGACATAGTAGAAAAAACTTTGCTGCGTTCGGGAAAGCGCGCATTTGATTTTTTTACCGGGCCGTTTTCCCATTCCGCTAGAGCGCCGGCGATATGGTTTACCGCTTCGGGCTGATACAGCGCGTTTTGACTTGTCAGTTTATCTTGGGGATCTTTTTGATCGAGCATATTTTGCCTCATATTTTTTGCGCGCCGAAGCACGGAATATGGCTTGGCTCCGGAGCTGAAGCAAAAATATCAATTATAGAAGTTGAGTGTGTATTGCTTTGGATCCGGAACCGCGCGATAGTGTTATTCGACGATGATAGACATCGCGACAGCGCCGCCTCCGCCGAGGCAGAGTGTGGCAAGCCCATTGCCGCCGCCGCGCCGGCGCAGCTCAGAAATCAGAGTGACCAAAATGCGCGCGCCGCTGGCGCCAAGCGGGTGCCCAAGGGCGATAGATCCGCCATTGACATTGACCCGGCTCCAATCCAAATCGAGTTCTTTGGCGTTGGCCAACGCTTGCGCGGCAAACGCCTCGTTCACTTCAATCAGATCGTAGTCGGCGATTTTTGTGTTCGTGCGCTCCATCAGTTTTCGTACAGCGAGGGTAGGCGCGGCAAAGATATATTTAGGTGTAATTGCCGCCGAAGCGTAGCCGGTTATGCGCGCCAATGGCGCCAGGCCATGGGCTGTGGCGTATTGTTTGCTGACGGTAACCACAGCGGCGGCGCCGTCGTTCAAACCCGGCGCGTTGCCGGCGGTTACGGTTCTGGCTCCATAGTTGAAAGCTGGCTTCAGCGCCGCAAGAGCTTCTATAGTAGTTTCCGGGCGGATTGATTCATCTGTTTCAATGCGGATAACCCCTTTTTTGCCGGGAATTTCCACTGCGACTATCTCATCTTTAAAGCGTCCCGCTGCTGTAGCCGCCGCTGCTTTCATATGGCTTTCATACGCCAAACGATCTTGTTCTTCGCGGGTTACATTGAATTTTTCGGCGATAATTTCAGCTTCATCGCCCATAAAGCATTGCTCAAATGAGCACCACAGGCCATCATTGGCAACGGAGTCTATCAATTCACCGTTCCCATAGCGATAGCCGGAACGCGCTTTGGGAAGCAGATAGGGGCCGTTGCTCATGCTTTCCATGCCGCCTGCCAGCACAACATGCTGATCTTCCGCCTTAATTGACTGGGCAGCCAGCATAACAGCTTTTAAGCCGGATCCACAGACTTTATTGATAGTGAGCGCGGGCAATGCGTCGGGCAGGCCGGCTTTGATTGCCGCTTGTCTGGCGGGGGCTTGGCCGACGCCGGCGGAAACAACATTGCCTAAAATAGCCTCATCAAACGCTTCGCCGGGTATTCCGGAACGTTTAACAGCTTCGCGTATGGCAATAGAGCCAAGATCTGTAGCGCTAAGCGGGGAAAGACTCCCTAAAAATTTTCCGATTGGCGTGCGGGCGACGCTGACTATAACCGCGTCATTTTCTGCCATAGAAAATGCTCCTTTGGCGCGCGTATATATGCGCGATAGTATTATATTTAGGACTTTTGCTTGAAAGAGAAGCGTATGGTTCTCGTATCTGCAACCAAGGGAGGTCTGGGGACACCCCAGAACCCCGTACAAGGGGCGTCGCCCCTTGTACATCCCCGATGTTCCATGCTGCAGCGAAAGTCCTGATATTGTTTTACATCTTCATCTGAAAATCTGAAAAATAGCAATTTGATAATATATTCATGAAGCGAACCACTAAAAATTATCATATCTAAAACGATTGAATTTTTGTGGAATATGCCGGATGAATCTCAAATAAAGACACTGTTTCACATCTATATTGTATCAAAGCTATCGCGAACTGACAAATAGCGAGTTTGTTGCATAAAATCAGGCATATTCGCCGCCATATGCCCGGATATTGTGACGTCGCAACTATGCAACTGCTGTGTGATGTTGTATATTCTTTAGAATAGCTTGTAAGCCATCAATCTTTTCAGTTGTTTGGATACAAGAATGGAAGTTAGCTTGAGAAAAATCAGAATTTTTTGTGAATGTGGAATTGAAGAGATTGGACAGTGGCAGGGATTAATTTTACCG
>JAKAOI010000169.1 GCA_021812265.1 Chloroflexota bacterium
TTCAGGAGCAGTTTGAAAGGTATAACCCAATGTTTCGGCAAAGGCGGCAGATTTTTTTAATTGTCCCCTCGGTGAGCCTTCAAACGGCGCGCCATCCGGCAGCGCCACATCGCAAATTACTTTGGCGCGTTGCGGCTCCCATGGATATACTAAAAACGTATTCATGTCCGGCTCCAAATACATATCCTGTTCACTGGCGCGGGCAAATCCGCCGATTGATCCGCCATCAAACCAGCGTCCATCTCGCTGAGTTGCTTCTAATTCCTGAAACGGAATCGTCACCGATTTTGCGGATCCTTCAATATCAACAAACTCTAAATGAACAAATTGCACCTGAGCCATATCAGTTTGAAAAGAATTATTTTGTTTTTTCATATTTGCAGCCTGAAAAAGAGTAGTATCTTCATTGTAGCCTGAATTCTCTTTTCCTGCATTATGCACACTGCACAAGCGCAAAAAGCAGGCATTTAGGCGTGCGGTAAAATCATAGAACGCAGTATTGCGCTCAGGAAAAAAATTTGATATAATGAACTACAGAGTTATGAAATTATCGATCTTCAGGAGGCGCTTGAATGGTCGAATTAGTAGTTAGCCGTGTTCATAAATTTATAGATAGGCCTCAGCGTGTTGTCATTTTAAAAGACATCAAAGGCAACCGCTGTCTTCATATATGGATTGAATTGACAGTTGCTAAAGCTATAGAGACAGAATTGCAAAATACTAAGTCAGAGCGTCCCCTTACTCACGATCTTCTCCAATCCATTATAGTCGCACTCCAAGCGCATATCATCAGAGTTGAAATTACCTCACTTGAAGATAACATTTTCCACGCAAAAATATATGTTGAGCAAACCGCCGAGAAAGGCAGCCGCATTTTCTCCCTTGATTCACGCGCCAGCGACGCTATTGCCGCTGCATTGCGCGCAAAATGCCCAATATATATACATGAAACTGTAATGGATAATGCGGCTATTTCTATTGAAGAGTCTGAACAATATATAAGAAATGGAGACACTATTTCGGATAAAGACAACCCGGATACATCGGCTTTTGAAGAATTTATCAAGAATTTACCAACGTTAGACGACCTATAGCAAATCTTACACATCACTCAATATGATGCGTACCTTTTAAATATTAACCGTCTGTTTCAGACATGGATTCAAGAAAAGTGAGGTTACATTCATGCATACTCATGATGATACCCTTCGCAAACAATTATCCCGCAGACCCTGTTCAGTGTGTCATACAAGCGGAGAACCGGCTTCTTTTCTCGTTTTAGCAAAACGAAAATCTTCATGGCTTGTTCTGGTAATATGCTCTAAGTGCCATCATCGCGCAATTTACCTTGCCCACTTCTCTCAAAAAGAAAAACACCCCAACTCCCAGTTTCCCATACCAATTTCTAACGCAGATGTTATCTCTATGAGAAATTTTCTCTCGGCTTTTAATGGAGACTTTGTTTCACTATTCAAGTGTGATGGCGGGTTTCCCATCGATTAAACCAACACTCTTATCTCATTCAAATTCAATAACATCATTTTCCGGTTCCGTAGATTTTTTCTTCGGAAACGCTGTAATGTGATTGTTATCTTTTTCTTATTCAATACATCTGCGCAACGCTGAGCCGCAACGTCACATAACATTATCGGCTGATTCCGCAGATACACCATCCTCTTGACTATTTTTATTCGTTATTTTCCTCATTTTGCGTCTCACCATCTGCAAGGATATCGCAAATAGAAATGTGACAAATTGGGAATATTTCACCTAAAAATCTTTTTCTTTTGTCACACAGCCTCACCCCTATGCCATGCAATAGCGCAGATTGCTGCTGTGCGGCAAGCTTACCGGAATACACCCTATTTGCAGCAGCTGAGTATACTTGTTATAGACACTTATTTTTTAAAGATCCTTGCGCAAGGAATATTCATGTATTATGCCTTCAATCTTAATTGTTGATGATGATTGGTATTCATCCCAATATATCCGTATGGCGATACAGCGCAGCGGCGCAGTAACCTACACTGCCAAAAACGCGCGCGAATCCGTTGATATTATGCGCGCCACACCGCTGGACCTTATTGCGTTAGACTTGGCGCTTCCCGACGCAAATGGCTTTGAAATCTGCGCTTGGGCGCGCCGCCATTTCCCCGATATTATGCTCATCGTTATTTCAGGGTACGACGCCGTGGAAATGAAAGTGCACGCTTTTGAATCGGGCGCAGATGATTTTTTAGTCAAACCATTTGCCCCGGCGGAGTTGATAGCGCGAATTCACGCATTGCTGCGCAGGAAAGATCGCAGCGCCACAGAAAAACCATCGGCAGCGCCGCCTATGCCCAGCCAAGTAATCCGTCTCGACGCCGGCGCAAATACTCTCTATTTAGCTAATAACGCGAAATTTAGCGTAAACTCGGTAGAAAAGCATATAATGGAATTACTTCTGGCAAATAACGCGAAACCGGTCGCTTTCGATTCAATGCTTCATTCCATTTTCAGCGCTATTGCCGACCATTCCGCCTCCGCAAGAATATTGCAAGATCAATTGCATTCTTTGGCGCGAAAATTAGCCCGTGAATCGCAAGGAAGTATTCGGTTATATATGACAAGCAATCGCTGCGTCATAATCCGCATACAAACGCCGGA
This sequence comes from Chloroflexota bacterium, assembly GCA_021812265.1. Lineage (GTDB taxonomy): Bacteria > Chloroflexota > Ktedonobacteria > Ktedonobacterales > JACDGC01 > JAJYBV01. The sequence continues at coordinate 2,650 of JAKAOI010000169.1, forward strand.
TGAACAGCGTTCGGCTAAAGATAAAACCACTGCGCAGTAACATGTTAGCGGGAAAAGGTGAATACGCGACCCAAACAGACAAATTTCTGCTTTTTATTGGCGCCGCCAAGATCAAATAGATGTAATTCTGGGCTATTTATTCGCAAAAAAACATAAATTGTGATATAATAATATATAGTCACACATATATATATGTAGAAAAATAGCCTGGATTACCCGTAAATGCCGGCTTTAGCAGCGGCTTATACTTGGATTCGGCGCTTTCGCTGCAATGCGTTAGTTTGGTGAAAGGAACACATTGTTTAACCATGACTGCTCTTCGAGACGCTAACTCTGATGAATCAAATCTCCCCCATAAAAATAAAAAATCTCAGCAGGATAAAAGCAGCGAATACGGCGCTGACGCAATCCGAATTCTTGAAGGCTTAGAAGCTGTGCGCGTGCGACCCGGTATGTACATCGGCAGCACGGATATTAAAGGCCTGCATCACCTGATTTACGAAGTGGTTGATAATTCGGTTGATGAAGTGCTGAATGGCGGCTGCAACCTCATTACTATTCATATCGCCACAGATGGCACGGTCAGCGTACAAGATAACGGCCGCGGCATTCCTGTTGAAGAACATCCCCAACGCCCCGGCCTCTCTACGTTAGAAGTCGTTATGACCATGCTGCACGCCGGCGGTAAATTCGGCGGCGATGGCTATAAAATGGGATACGGCGGATTGCATGGCGTTGGTGTTTCCGCGGTAAACGCCCTTTCGGATTATTGCCGCGTTGAAGTAAAACGCAACGGCAAAAAATATATGCAGGAATTCCATTGCGGCATTCCCGTAGCTCCGGTAAAAAGCATCGGCTCTGCCCAAGGCTCCGGCACACTCACCGTTTTTCACCCAGACCTGACAATTATGGAAACCATCGATTACCATTTTGATACGCTTGCGCAACGTTTCCGTGAAATGGCCTACCTAAATCGCGGCCTGACTATAGCGCTGACTGATGAACGCGACAGCAACGAAGCTACCTATTACTTTGAAGGCGGCCTAAGATCGTTTGTTCGGCACCTGAATAAAAGCCGCGTTTGTGTTATGACTCAGCCACTGCATATTGAACGCACAATCGATAAAACCATCATCGAAATAGCCGTGCAGTATAACGACAGTTATTCCGAAGTGGTTTATTCTTTTGCTAATGGCATCAACACCATCGATGGCGGCTCGCACGTAACCGGTTTCCGCACCGCGCTGACCAGAACACTAAATGAATATGGCCGCAAAACCAATTTACTGAAAGAAAACGACAGCAACTTAAGCGGCGACGATGTCCGTGAAGGGTTAACCGCCGTTATTAGCGTAAAATTGCCCGAGGCTCAGTTTGAAGGGCAAACAAAAGGCAAGTTAAATAACGCCGAAGTGCGAAATCAGGTAGACCAAGCGCTGGGTGAGGCGCTGGCGCAATTTTTAGATGAAAATCCTTCTGAAGCGAAAAAAATCATCGAAAAATGTCTCTCAGCCTCACGCGCCAGAGAAGCCGCACGCAAAGCCCGTGAATTGGTCCGCCGCAAAGATGCGCTGGACACCACTCTCCCCGGTAAGCTTGCCGACTGCTCGGAACGCCGCTCCGAGCGCAGTGAACTGTATATTGTAGAGGGAGACAGCGCGGGAGGCTGCTTCACCGGTGATACCCTTGTCGCATTAATCAACAGCCAAACAATCAGCTTTGCTGACTTGGCGGCTGAACAAGCCGCAGGACGCCGGCACTTTGGGTACACCATCCTGCCGGATGGCTCGGTTGGTGTCGCTGAGTATCTGCATGCGCGTAAAACTAAAACACATGCGCAAGTGCTGCGTGTGCATCTGGATAACGGGCAAAGCGTTGTTTGTACCCCAGACCATTTGTTTATGCTGAAAAACGGAACCTACCTGCCGGCAGAACAACTGACACCAAACAATTCCCTTATGCCCCTGCATGGCAAACTGCTGGAATCGCAAAACTCGGCCGCCGCAGCAACATTTTCTGTTACAGATATCACTGCGCTGGCAACGGTTAATCATCGCATTACCGCCATTGAAGCGGTTGCGGTTCTCGAAGATGTGTATGATCTGGAAGTCGCCGACACTCATAATTTTGCCCTTGCCGCCGGTGTTTTTGTCCACAATAGCGCAAAACAAGGCCGCGACAGACACTTCCAGGCAATTTTACCGCTGCGGGGAAAAATTTTAAATGTCGAACGCGCACGGCTGGACCGCATGCTGGGCAACGAAGAAATTCGCAGCTTAATCACCGCGCTTGGGGTAGGTATCGGTGACCAAATTACAATGGAAAAATTGCGCTACGGTCACATCATATTAATGACCGACGCCGATGTTGATGGCTCACATATCCGCACCTTGCTGCTCACATTCTTTTTCCGGAATATCCCGCAAATCATTGAGCAAGGACACCTTTATATTGCGCAGCCGCCGCTCTTTAGAATTCAGGCAGGCAAAGAACGCCACTATGTTTATTCTGATGAAGAGCGCGACACAAAACTAAAAGAATTAAGCGTAAAATTTAAAAATATCCCGGTAAATCGCTATAAAGGACTGGGGGAAATGGATCCTGAAGAACTTTGGAACACCACCATGAACCCGGCAACCCGCGTTATGCTAAAAGTTTCTATTGAAGACGCCAGCCACGCCGATGAAACATTCAGCATGCTGATGGGCGATGAAGTCGCTCCGCGCCGCAGATTCATTGAAACACATGCGCGCAGCGCCACACTGGATATTTAATTTAGAATATATCATCGGGATACGTTCGTACTGCAGCGGCGCGCGGTATTTTCAATCTGGGGAAATACTTCCGAATAGAGGATAAACCGAAACCGTGCGCCGCTTCTATGAGCATCTATACCTACAGACAAAGGAGTCATTTAGCAACTATGCCAATGTATGAATATTATTGCGCAGATTGTCAAACAAATTTTGAAACGTTATTGTCGTTTGCGGCAATGCAAAACACCGAAATCATCTGCCCCAAATGCCACAGTCAGCATGTGCGCAAATTGCTTTCCATGTTTGCCGCGCAA
>JAKAOI010000170.1 GCA_021812265.1 Chloroflexota bacterium
AACCGTTATGCGCTGCTGAGTTATTGCAGTTATCATTTGTTCTAGCTCGTAGTGACGAGCAACCACATTTTGTGACTGAGAATAGTTTGTCATAGCTTCTCCGTTCATGCAAAACAAAGGAATTTCCTGCTATTCCGTTCTCTTTACACTTTATATCAGATTTTAATCTTTGAAAAATCTATTAGTAGATTAACTGTTTGCGGATCTTTATTTGGTCTTAAATTTTTGACAAACACTGCCATAGCCGCCATCGAACCGGAACATCTGCTCACTATGCGCAGATCTTTCGCGTTCCTAAATCCACAGTTTGTTGTGAAGAACAGATTCTGCTAGCATTTTTTGTGGCGCGCTGTAGCGTAGCTGTTTTGTAATTGCTGCTGAAATCCGCGCAAAGCAGGCAAGGCGCCAGTAAAAAATGACGCCTCGCAGCCAATTCTGTTGTATAATGACGATATCTTTTGTTAACAGGCTGAGGAACTTATCATGTCTTTTAACTCTTCCGATTTGCTTTTTCGACCCGAGGCATATGTTTTGAAAACAGATTCGGATATTATGCAGTTCCAAAATAAAACAGACGCAGGAACTTATGCATACACAGATATGTTTGTAATTTCATGCATTCGGCACTTTATTTTAATCGATAACATTGATCTCGCCAAACGGATTTATGAATTGGTGTTATTTCCTAGAATAAGGCAGTATTCTCCTGCGCATCTTTCTGGTTTTAAAACAAAACAGCATCTGCTTGAAGAAGCTGTTTCCGAAATCAACACGAAAATATGGAATGAATTAATACAGCAAAAAAATATGCAGGAAGTCCCTTTTATGCAGCAAAATTTTAAGGTATATCATCAAAGAGTCTGTATTGATACATATAAAAAAACTAACCGAGACGAAGGTATTTCCAAACAAGGAAGTGATCAATCGACGGGGAAGCCGCGCCATGTTCCTCAAACTCAAATGGTTTCAGTAGACTACGTCCGGCCAAATTCCGAGGATCGGCAGGAACCGTTGGAAATTGCCGACGACTATTCCTTGGAAAATACGGTGATTGGTGCCGACCAAATTCAAAATATTTTGTTGCTGCTTGATTCCCCCAATGACGCAAAGATTGTATATTTGCGCGCCATTCTGCAAATGCAATGGAATGAGATCGCGGAGATAATGAAGATATCCGACAGAACAGCTCGAAATCACTATCAACAGGCAATACAATTCTTACAAAGCCAGCTTTCGCCAGATTCTTTATTTCAAAGTGGTGACACACATGAATAATCATTCTTACAACACACAACAGCTTCCGGAAAATCTGGAAATTCAGCTGATTGAAACCTTTAATTCCAATATAGAACGCGGCCGGAATCTCGTTAAAGCGTGGCTGAAACAATATCCGGAATATACTGATGATATTCTGCAAACAGCGCTGTTGCTGGAAGCCGGGGCAGCGTTTGAACAAAATCCTGATCCCGCTTTTGTTGCGGAGGTTCATAAAAATTTTGATACGGTTTTGCAGCAGTTCCACGCGCAACAGCAAACTGCCGGCGCTATGACTTTAGTTACACTGATAGCAGCGCATGGAAAGAAGAAACTGGAAACCGCCAAAAATTTGCGCATTGGTGTAGATATCATCGATAAATTAGCGCGTGGCGCTATTGATATATCGACGGTGCCAGAGAAATTGATCGCTGATTTAGCGCAGTTTTTGCAGGAAAGCGCAGAGACTATTTTCGCAACGCTAACTGCCTCATTTCATACACCGCAGGCCAGCCCTGCGCTGCGGCAAGGTGTAGCGCAATCGGCGGCCGATATATCTGCAAATAAACCTGCAACACAATCTTTTGCTGAAGCTGTGGCAAAAAGTCCGCAAATGAGCGAAGCGGACCGCCGCATATGGCAGAATTTGCCGTAAAACAGCAGGATTTTTGTGAGTGTTTACCCATTACGCAGGGGAATATATCCTCTTTCATAGGTGTTACGCAGGTGTTGTGGTATTCCCCAAAATAGTATTTTGGAAAATTTCATAAAATTGTGCTATACTTTACATGTAACTATGCTTACATGTGCTTTTTTATAAACCGCTTTGCCTGCGCCGACGCAACATGCCAGCGCAGGCGATTTTATGCGTAATTCTATCAAAATGCACGGGATACGTTCTCTTGCAGGCGTAGCAATGTTTACGTGAAACTGGGATTTCCCCTGAACGCCACAAACCGAATTATTGAATATTGAAATATAAGTTGAGAAACCTTTGTGAATCAAACAACACTTATTAGCCGCGAAGACATTCGCAATATTGCCATTATAGCCCACGTCGATCATGGTAAAACAACGCTTGTTGATGGATTATTAAAGCAAAGCAAAATATTTAGAGATAACCAGCAAGTCGGCGAATTGATTATGGATTCTAACGCGCTGGAGCGGGAACGCGGCATTACCATCTTGGCCAAAAATACCGCAATTATGTATGGAAATATCAAAATCAATATTATTGATACTCCGGGACACGCCGATTTCAGCGGTGAAGTAGAGCGCGTGCTGAATATGGCCGATGGCTGCATTTTGTTGGTAGACGCCGCTGAAGGGCCAATGCCACAAACACGCTTTGTGCTGCAAAAGGCGTTTGAACTTGGCTTAAAACCTGTAGTTGTTATTAACAAAATTGACCGCAAAGACGCGCGCGTGCAAGAGGTGCTGAACCTAACCCAAGATCTTTTCTTAGATCTTGCCACCAACGAAGATCAGTTAGATTTTCCCGTGTTATACGCAATCGGCCGGCAGGGAATTGCCAAACGCACGCTTGATGACGACAGCCAAGATTTGAAGCCGCTGTTTGAAACTATCATTCAAACGATGCCGGCTCCGATTATTGACGCAGATTCTCCCGCGCAACTTCTGGTAACTGCGCTGGATTATGATGACTATAAAGGCCGCTACGCAATTGGCAGAATTCATCGCGGCCGTTTTACCCAAGGCATGCAAATAGCGCGGATCGATCGCGAAGGCGCGATAACACGTCATAAAATTGCCAATGTATATACATATCAAGGATTGCATAAAACCGAAATTGATTCAGCTTTTGCCGGTGATATTGTAGCTATAACCGGGCTGGAGGAAGTGAATATTGGTGAAACTTTGACTGATTATTCAACTCCCGAAGCCATGCCGACCATTCACATCAGCGAGCCAACATTGAAAATGACTTTTGGTGTGAATACCAGCCCGTTTTCTGGCAGAGAAGGCAAATGGGTTACTTCCCGGCAGATTCGCGCGCGATTATATCGCGAGCTTGAAACGAATGTTAGCTTAAGAGTGCATGACGGCAATAGCGCTGATGAGTTTGTTGTATCGGGCCGCGGTGAGCTGCATCTTTCCATATTAATAGAAACAATGCGGCGGGAAGGCTATGAAATTCAGGTATCTCGGCCCGAAGTAATTATTAAAATGGTTGATGGCAAAAAACATGAGCCGGTAGAGCGCTTGGTGATTGATACATTTGAGCAATATATTGGCGCAATTAGCGAACAGTTGGCCAAACGTATGGCAAAAGTAGCGGATATGCGGCACGATGGCCGTGGTGGTGTGCGACTGGAATATATTATTCCTACTCGCGGATTAATCGGCTTCCGCAATCAGTTTTTAACGCTGGTGCAGGGTAATGGCGCGCTTTCCAGTGAATTTTTGGGCTATCAGCCGTGGATGGGGCCGTTGGGCATAACCCGCAACGGCTCACTGATTGCTACGGAAAAAGGCACTGCAACTACCTATGGACTGAATAACGCCCAGCAGCGCGGCAATACCTTTATTGAGCCGGGCACACAGGTATATGAAGGTATGATTGTAGGGGTAAATACCCGCGCGGAAGATATCGTAGTAAATATCTGCAAAGAGAAAAAACAAACCAATGTCCGCTCTTCTACATCGGATATTGCGGTGCGCCTCACTCCGCCGATTATTTTAAGCTTAGAGCAGTCACTGGACTTTATTAGCAGTGATGAGCTGGTGGAAGTGACTCCGAAAAATATTCGATTGCGTAAAAGACTTCTTTTGCAGCAAGATAGAGCCAAATATAGAGATAATTCTTCTTCTCAAACGGAAGATTAAGTTGTCCTAACAACCGCGCGTTGAATCCATAAGATAAGCGGGTAAACAATCTCTGAAATATGGGAAAGTTTATCCGCTTGTTTTGTGAGATGTATTTAAATAGATATGCGCGCTTCTGAAAACGCCATAAAAATCCCCCCAACACTAGCAATTCAAGAAAATGCTGTCGCGCAATTACAGGTTAAAGCTTATATTGCACAACATGTTATACATCCATATTGTGTGCAAACTGCAACCGGTGTACATATATCTGCGCCTCTTTGTTACAGTGACTATAAAGTACTGGGAGTAGCATATCAAAGACAACAAGAGTCTTATTGGTGTGGTCCGGCTTCAACTGTAGAGATATTAGCGTATCTTGGAATTGATGAATCACAAGCAAATATGGCAAGTTATGAAGGCACTACGAAAAGCGGGACATATTTTGGTAATGTTCAAGGCGCCTTAAATTATTTTACTCCACCAGGAAATTATTGGCTTTGGCTAATACCTAATGTATCAAATTATAGTTCAGATTGGTGGAACGATATGTATTATTCCCTGTTTAACAGAGGAAAACCTGCAGTTGACGGTATTTATATGTCTACGGCAAATAACATTTACATTGATTATAATTGGGAAGTACTTATGAAAACATACTCACAAAATTCACAGGTTTGGCATATTATTGCTTCGGATGGCTTATCCGACAGCACAACAGTACACCAAGCGCATTTTGTTGATAGCTTTGATGATGGTTGGCCTCAATATCAAACGTTAGGCAATTGGTGGACAGGTCAGTCACAAATGATCGCAACTTCACAAGCGGGAGCAGGGTTATTATGGGCGCAGCAGTAACACAAACAAAGCGTATAGTATTGATATTACTGCTCTGCAGCATGACTGCGGCATGTTCAAATACCGGCGCATCAATGACAGCGCCAACCGCAACAGCGCTGCCACCAACGGCAACAGCGATTCCCGCAATAGCGCCTTCGGAAGATGGGTATACCGGCGCTGCGGTTATGAAGCCAGATATTATACTGGCGCCGCATACAGCAAACGTAACCGGTGAATTATATCGTGTGGGAGCAGATGGCGGCGCGCTTATAATTACCTCAAACAAAACCATAGTGGAATGGTACCCTGCATCGCAAACCATCGTCGATATCTTTACTCCACCTGCAGGGATGGGGATTTGGACTATTGCAACTTCTGCTGAATGGGCTGCGGTTGTTATTGTTCCCTCGCATAGTTCATTGTTGGAAGAAGGCTGGCAATTATGGGTGATAAACCGGCGCAGTGGGGTTCGTTATGAATTGTCGCACGACACAGTGGGAACAAATATTACAACCGGTTGGAATACCTATTTAGCGCCAGATATTGCGATAAGCGGCAATCTATTATTCTGGCCAAATGTTCTTTTTGAGCAGGGACAAATGCACAGCCAAATGATTCAAACAAATTTGTCATCGCAAACTTCTGTAGTTCTTGAAGATGCTGTTAGTGTGATAAATTCCAATACATTGCACACATTCTCACATCCGACTTCCAACTCGCAATATGCTGTATGGCAAGATAATACTACAATTTCGGCGCCACAGATACAATACAGTTATTCGCTTCCACTA
>JAKAOI010000171.1 GCA_021812265.1 Chloroflexota bacterium
GATCTGTGGCGTTCTCCGGAAGCTATTATTGTAGCGGCGTCTGCTGCAGATGATAAATCCTTAGAGGAAATTTTGGATGACGCCGATTCTCATATCGCGATTACGGAAGATGAGGATGAGAAAACCAAAAAAGAGGAAGCATCTCATGATGATGACACGCTTGCTCATTTAGACGCTGAACATGAACAATTTCTGGCGGCGTAAACTACTAGTTTTTTTATAAAACCTAATATTGGAAGGTATCGCGCATATGGAACACAGCTCAACTGATGTTGTTCAAACAGAGGACGAGATATTGTGGGCAGAATTTATTGAAGCACGTGATGAAAAAATTCGCGCGCGTTTGATCGAAAAATATTCGCCTATGGTATCATTTGTTGTTGCTAGGTTGAATATTCCCACAACAACTACCCTTGATCAGGACGATCTTGTGAGCTATGGACTGATAGGACTGATTAACGCGCTAGATCGGTTTGAACCGTCGCGTGGGGTAAAATTTGAGGCTTACGCTACGAAACGCATTCGCGGCGCCGTGATAGATCAATTGCGAACTTTAAATTGGATGAGCCGTTCGACTATGGCTCGCTCTCGCGCACTGGAGCGCACACTGGCCGATTTAGAGCAGCGGCTGGGGCGGCCAGCAACTGAAGATGAAATTGCAGCGGAATGTGGAGTTTCTATTGAACGATACCGGCAAATGCTTATAGACGCAAATGCAGCTATCTTATCACTTGATGCGCCATTAATGTCCTCTCGATCTGATGATGACACTTCTACATTGGGTGAGTTGTTAGAAGATCATTCTTCGGCTGATCCGCACGATGAAGCAATTCAGCGTGAAATGCAAGCTGTGTTGGCAGCTGCTTTAGAAAAACTGCCGGCGCGTGAACGCCTGCTGTTGCAGCTGTATTATATGGAAGAATTGACGATGAAAGAAATATCAATGGTGATAGATGTTTCTGAATCCAGAGTGTGTCAGCTGCATACTCAGGCCATTTTGCGTATGCGTTCCTATCTTAGCCATTTTATGGAACAGCCGACAACCCGCGCTTCTTTGCCAAAAAAATCTGTGCGGCGCGCCGTTATGAAACAATCTGCGTAGTGAAATCGGAGGATGTGCTATGTATTTGAAAAAAATAATCAGTACATCAGCGCAACGGATGTGTGCTGTAGTTCTATTTGTTGTGGCCGCGCTTTTCTTTGCAGTAGCTGCGCCGGCTCCGGCGTATGCGGAAGAGCAGCCAATTTCTGTTCCCTTAACCTATATATCAGGATTTTCTAATTGGGGGCCAACCATTGCAACCGGTAGCGCGCTTGTTTGGCCAATTGCCTTTGAAGTTCGCATTAGTGTGCAAAAACTTCCGCCGTTAACCAACCAAATCTATGCTGCTTGGTTTATTAATCCTCAAACCGGCTCTGATATGCTGATTGGCAGATTTAATACCGCCAGCGATGGCTCGGCTATCATTGATGAATCGTTTCCCGGCCATTTAGCGACAGGGTATTCTATGATCATGATAACTGTGCAGCCGGATACTGCGGCTGCGGCAAATACGGCTCCAAGCAATATTCGCTCTATTGCAGGGTATTTCCAAGGGAATAGCAGTATTATTCAGCAAGTGAAGCATTTGCCCGATACCGGCCCAAATGCGCAGCATCCGCCATTTGAACCGCGCAGCGCTTATAGCTCTGCTTCTTCAACGCCTGCCGCCACAAGCAGCGCGCCCTGGCGAACAACAATTCTGGAATATGCCGCGCTGGCAGTGTCGCTTGCGGCGCTTGGATATTTGCTGCGGCGCTCCATAAAAATTATAAAAAACGTTCGTATACCGGACAGATCCGATTTGCGATAAAACAATCAAAAAGAAAGGATTCTTTTTATGATTCGCAGCTTTTATACATCTGTTGCTGGCATGTCCAGCGAAATGACGGATATTAGCGCGTTATCCAATGATGTGTCGAATCAAGCAACCATTGGATATAAAGGCGATTTTGATTCCATGCTGATGGCCTCGGCCAATCCCCTATCGTATGGTATGGGGGGGTTGGTTCGTGGCACCGGTGTGTTAAGTACGGTAACAAGTTTAGATCTAACACAAGGCGCATTGCAGCAAACCACTAATCCATTTGATATGGCGCTGCAAGGCGCAGGCTTTTTTGCGCTGCAAACACCGACGGGAACCATGTATACCCGCAATGGCGCATTTCACATTGCCGCAAACGGCCAACTGGTTAACGCCGATGGCGATGTTGTGCTTGGCGCAAACAAAGCTCCTATTCAGTTCCCGGATCTTCAAGGGAAGGCTGTTACCGTTAGTGTAAATGGAGTTATTCAGGTTGGAACATCTACCATTGGCCAGGTGGGTGTATTTAACGCTACTGGCTGGGCAAAAAGCGGCGCAGATCTGTTTACGCCTACCGGCGCAGTATCTGCGGCTCCGCAGACCTTTATTCGGCAAAGCATGCTGGAGCAATCGAATGTTAATCTTTCCACTGTTTTAGGATCTATGATCTCTTCGCAGCGGGCATTTTCGGCGTCTGCGCAAATGCAGCAATATGCCTATCAAATGCTGACGGAAGCGACAGATTCGATAGCGAAATAATATAACTAGGACTTTCGCCTGAAAGAGCAGCGTATGGTTCTCGTATCTGAAATAGAGGGAGGTCTGGGAACACCCCAGAACCCTGTACAATGGGCATTGCCCCTTGTCTATCCCCGATGTTCCCTGCTGAAGCGAAAGTCCTGATAACAAAGGAGTGGTTCACGTATGTTACCGATTTATTCCAGTTCAGTAAGCGGAATGGAATCATCTCAACAGGTGTTGAATATTACGTCCAATAATATTGCCAATGTAGATACGTTTGGGTTCGACGCATCGGATCCCATTGTCACCGATTTAATCTATCAAGGAGTCGATCCTCGGAATTTGGTGAATACAACGTATGCCAACACCAGCGCAATTGGTGTTGGTTCGCAATTGCAAAGCACTTCGCATGCGCAAATTCCCGGTTCTCCGGTGGCAACCGGAAATCCATTAGATGTAACTATTGGCGGTGATGGATATTTTCAAACATTGCAGCCCAGTGGAACATTGGGATATACTCGTTTAGGTTCGCTGAGATTTGACGGCGCCGGCAAATTAAATATCAACGGCGCATTAGTGCAGCCGCCTATTACGTTGCCATCCGGAGCTTCGGAAGTTACCGTTACCAGCGCCGGAGAGATAACAGCGCAGGTAAATGGCCAGCAGCAAAATATCGGTCAATTGCAGCTGGCGCGATTTATCAACCCCCAAGGGTTAAGCGCTGTAGGGTCTACTACCTATGCTGCAACGGTGGATTCTGGTGCGCCGATAACCGGAGCGCCGTTTCAAAATGGGTTTGGCGGGCTTATCCCTAATACCCTGGAAGCGCCTCGGGTAGATCTGAGCAAGGAAATGGCAAACATGATTGTTTCTGAGCGCTCTTTTCAGCTTAATGCGCAATCACTGCAAACCATAAACGCAATGCTGGCGGAAATAACGCACTAATTTTGCCGGTTAGCCTGTTTTTTTGTATGGCTGAAACGCTTACAAGGGCAGTAAAAAATCGGGACGGATTGAAAATATCCGTCCCGATCGTGTTATTTTTTGTAATTCAGGGGATAGCTGAATTATTGACCAAGCGCAGCTTCCAGCTCGGTAACACCTCGCTCGAATTCGGCAATTGCCGCTTCAACCGGCGCCGGCGATGTCATATCTACCCCGGCGGCGCGCAGTAAATCGATAGAATATCCCGATGAACCGGAGTGAAGCATATTCAAATAGCGATCTACCGCCGGCTGCCCTTCGGAGATGATGGCGCGCGCCAACGCAGATGACGCTGAAATGCCGGTGGCGTATTGATATACATAGAAACTGCTGTAGAAATGCGGAATACGCGACCATTCCCACGCAATTAAATCATCTACAACAACGCCACCATCGCCAAAATAGCGATTATTCAGATTTTTATAGATTTCGCACATGACTTCCGGCGTTAATGCTTCTCCTGCTTCTGCGTGCTGATGTATCTGCAGCTCAAAGTCAGCAAACATAGTTTGGCGGAACAGTGTGCCGCGCAGCCCTTCAAGGTAGTGGTTCAGCACATACGCTTTAGTTTTTGTGTCGGTTGTTGTTTTTAACAGATAGTCGGTTAAAAGCGCTTCGTTGAGTGTGGAAGCTATTTCGGCGAGGAAAATAGTATAGTTAGCGTAGGGATATGGCTGCTCGCGCCAAGTGAAAAAGCTGTGCATTGAATGACCCATTTCATGCGCCAAGGTAAACATATCATCCAGCCGATTTTGGTAATTCAGCAGCACAAATGGATGTGTGCCATATGCGCCCCAGCTATATGCTCCGCCGCGTTTGCCGGTGTTTTCGTACACATCAATCCAGCGGGAATGCATGCCTTTGCTCAACTGAGTAACATATTCTGCTCCTAGTGGGGCCAGCGCTTTGGCAACTGTCTCCCGCGCTTCATCAAATAATACCTGTTTGTCGCTGTCTGCCACCAAGGGCACATACAGGTCATACATATGCAGTTCATCCACCGCCAAAATCTTTTTGCGCAGCGCTAAGTAGCGGTGCAGCGCAGGCAAGTGTGTGTTTACAGCCGCAATTAGGTTGGTGTATACGCCTGAGGGAATATTATTTGCGTCTAGCGCCATATCCAGTGTTGTTTCATATTTGCGGGTGCGAGCCAAAAAGATATTCTTTTTTACCTGTGTTGCAAGGTTGGCGGCAATAGTATTTTGCTGCGCTTTGAATGTTCCGTGCATGCCTTCAAAGGCAGCTTTGCGGGTTTCGCTGCTGCTGCTTTGTAAAAACAACACGTAGCTGCCCAATGAAAGCTGTGCTTCCGAGCCGTCTGCGTCGGTAATTTTGGGCAGCCGCAAATCGGCGTTATCAATCATTTCAAAAATTTTTTCCGGCGCTTGTGAAAGTTCGGCCATGCTGGCAAGCACTTCTTCTACTTCTGCGCTGCGGATGTGTGGTTTTGCGCGGGTTATTTCCTCAATTTGGTGTTTATATAAACTTAATTTTTGTTCTTGCGCAAAAAATGCTTCCAGTGTCTCTTGCGGAATTGATAAGATTTCGGGAGTGTAAAACGCTCCTGCCGCCGCAAAATTTGCCATTAAAGACATGGATCTGTCTGCTAAAGCTTGGTATTTTGCTTTTGTTGTGTCTTCATGGAAACGCATATTGGCGTATACAAACAGCCGCTCGATAATTTCACTTAATTGATCGCGGAACTGCAAAGCAGTGTATAAATTTGCGCCACTTTGGCCGAATGTTCCTTTAAATTGCTCCATTTTAGGTGTTTGCTGCATGCAATATGCGTATTTTTCTTCCCAAATATCATCATTGGCAAAAATTGATTCTAATTCCCACGTATCTTCTATTGCAATACTTTCACGTGTGGGTGTTTCTTTAGCCATAGCGCATCCTCCGATATTTCGTTTGCCAGAACATTGCTGTGTGCTTTTCCGTCGCTGGCGCAGCAATATTTCCGATTAAGGTGTTTTCTGTGTTATTGTATCATGTTTACCGGTGCGCTATCGCCCCGCGCCGATTCAACGACAGCTTGGCAGCCTGCAAAATAAATGCAAATTTCCTAATATATTTCCAAATCACGCCGATTTTGATATAGTAACGCTATATTCAACAGGATGGTAACTGCCTAAAG
>JAKAOI010000172.1 GCA_021812265.1 Chloroflexota bacterium
GTGTATAGCTATGTTAACTGATGAAGAACGTAACAGCATTGCTCAAGAAGTGAAAACCACTCTCTACGAAGTGGTTGACCCTGAAATTGGCGTGAATATCGTCGATCTTGGTCTCGTATATTCCATTACCGTAGATGAAAACGGCTTTTTAACTATTCAAATGACTTTAACTACTCCCGGCTGCCCCATGCACGAATCGCTGAGTGACGGCGTGAGCCGCGCTGTCGCCGGTATACCAAACCTCACCGGCGGCTCCATCAATCTCGTGTGGGACCCACCATGGAGTCCCGATAATATGACAGATGAAGGCCGCCGGCAACTATCAGCAAGATATTAATGCTGCTGCATTGGCGGCGCCGCAAGCGTCCTCACGGGGCGACGAAAGGACGCTTTACGATGAAAGCGCATCAGAAAGCGCTTGTTAATCTTTAAACGCGCCGTTTAATTTGCCTTGAGACACCATCGTTTGGCAATAGGCATACAAAGCGTCGTACACAATGCTTTCTGCCTGTAAAATTGCGTGGTCATCCGCCAAATTCAGACGCCGGAAGCCTTCAGCGATTGCTTCAAGCCCGGCGCCTTCAGGCTGCTGATACAATGTGTTATCGGTATCGGCGCCATTCACAATTTTACCCAGCAACGCTAAGGCAGGATCTTTGAGCAAATCATATTTGCGCAATATCGCCTCGAACGAGCATTCCTGTCCATGATGACCTAATTCCACCCCTTTAGCGTCAAATGGCGTTGCGTTTTCACGTTCCGCCACTGCCATGATCTGATCCGCCGGAACAAACAGGAATTCCGCTTGAGGATCTACAAACGCGCGGATAAGCCATGGACACGCAACGCGATCTACTTTAACATGCTCACGAGTAACCCACTTCATAGTTTTTTCTCCTATAAACCCGAACCTCGAAAAGGAATACGGGGAAATGTAGTGACACAGCAAACCTGTATCATAAGGCATGCTGCCGACTATACGCCTCAGTGTACATTTATTTTCCGCTGATACATAGCAAAATTCAGCGTATTATGCCGTGAAAATATCCTTTAGGCGCAAGTGCGATAACACCCTAAAAATAACATAGCCAACAATAATAAAGCCAATTTCTAGCACAATGGAACCGGCAATAACCACATCAGCTTGACTGAAAAACGCGCCAAACACAATAGTGAGTATGCCAATGTTGGTGAGAACAAGGGCAGCAACGGTTGCGCGTTGATCGAGCAAGTCTTTTAGCAAGGGTACTTTTTTAACGCCGGCGTCGGGTCCATAGCGGGTATGCCAAACAAGAAACGGCACAATTTTATACATATAACCGGTAATATGCTGCCCAAACGCGCCAACAATAATAATAACTCCTGCGGCAATAAATACATGCGGCTCGTTGCGCGCGCGAAAAATCAGAACCATGGCAAAAGGAAAGCCGACGCACATGTATACCATGCCTGCTATAGCGTGTATTTGCGCCGGCTCCAGTTTTTTCCGCAGACGCTTGCTATACATTTGCCATACATCATACGCATACAGCGTCAAACCAGCCAATAAAACCAGCATACCGATATATGGAATCCACGGCACGGCAAATACGGTTGAAAGCGCAAAAACAACAACGCCGGAAGTATTTATATAAAGGACATATTCCCCTAATTTTTGATTATGCCCATGTGTTAAAGAAAACATAGGAATCAGCGTATACGAAACACCGGTTAAAATCGTCAGCAGCCAGCCGGCAACACCAATGGTCAAATGAGTGAGCACAAACGAATACGTCCATTGTCCTAAGAAACCATATTGCAGATTCAATCCGGCTGTTATTCCAAAACTGATAACACACAGCAGATAGATGAACGCTGTGAGAATAAATTTTGCTGTGAGCGGCTTGTTGGGGCTTTTTATTATTGACACGATCAACACGGTTATATGATGCGCAACAGCAATACATATCAGTGAGCCGCCGGTAATAATATACCAAGGCCGCATATACCAAAACCCAAATATCAACGTAACGGCGCCGATAAAATAGATGGGGAACTGCCAGCGCACAAATTTGGACCAAACCAACGGCGCTGCTAATATTACCGGCGTCAATTGATAGGAAGCGCCAAGCGCCGACATAGTAATCCAACCGATTACCGCCATATGCGTGTCCGCAAGGGTATGCGGATTAAAGGGGGTAATAAACGCCGCCGGCAGCGCAACGCCGGCAAACGCGCCAAAAAAGAGCATACCGATAACTGCCGCAGCAAGATGACTCAACGGAGCGATCAGCGGCAGTTCGCGTCGTCCTCCGTAGCTTTCACTGCCTCGCACCGAAAACGCGGCAGATTTCCCCATGGAAATTGGTGGACGATTCATTTGTTTTTCCTAGCTTTACTATTCTTCTGAAGCAGATTCCTGAGGGTCTTTGCGAACAAAAAACACATGCCATTCAGTCGCCGACACACTTTTTGTTTCTGCGTGAACAAAGCCGCGTTTATCCAGCACACTATACAAAGGCACAGGGTTAAACGGCGCGATAAGGTGCAATATTCCGTTTTCGGGAATGCGCGCTGCGGTTACCATAATTTTCACAAACGGCTCTTCGCCATTGGCGAGGTCCGGTCGAACATCCAATATCGTCTCTTCGGATTCGGCGCTCATGTATACGGGACACTCCTGCATGAAAAAAATACGTATGAAATACGACAAAAAAATCTTGCAAATTGAACTAATTCAAGTATATCCTATGGCAATATGATATGATGTGATAAAAGTCGCAAGAATAGAATGGAAGCGTCATATGCCTGTTTCACCGCATAAAATTGCTGAAATTTCATTATTTCACACGCTAACGGAAGATGATTGTTTGCTTATTTCTCGCTACGCTTGGGAACGGTCTTATGCCAAAGGGGAAATTATCGTATTTGAAGGTGAATCGAAAAGCCCGCTTTACTTTGTGGTTAACGGATTGGTAAAAATATATAAATTATCGGAAGACGGTAGAGAGCAGGTGCTGCGTATGGTCGGCGGCGGCAGAACTTTTAATGACGCGCCCGCTTTTGATGGTCAACCTAACCCAGCAAGCGCAATGGCGGTGGAGGCAACACAAGTAATTGGTTTGGGGCAACGTGAACTCAATCAAATCATCAGTCTGCGGCCGGCTGTCGCCATGGGAGTTATCCGCAATTTCTCCAATGCGCTGCGCCATTTAGTGACCTTGGTGGAAGATTTATCACTGCGTGATGTTGTTGCTCGCGCGGCGCACCTGCTCATTATGCAAAAATATGACGCAGACAGCAAACTGCACCACTTAACCCAACAAGAGATGGCGTCTATGATAGGAGCCGCGCGGGAAGTAACAGGCCGCGCTTTGAAAAAAATAGAACAAACCGGAGCCATTAAGATACATCGCAGCCAAATTACTATTCGGAATAACGCTCTCTTGGAATCTATCGCCCGCGGCCAATCCACAATCCACATCCGCCAAAATGAGGATGAATAATCGCCAGTATATAAAATAGTATATATTTTATATACTACAATACACAGAATTTTGCATAATTAGAGAATCATTTTATATCACTATTACTCTTATATTAAGATATATATCATAATTCGTTTATCTCGCCACAACCATATTGTTTTAGCTCTTTAGTTCCCTGAAAAGAGCGTCGATATAATCCATATGGATATCGTAAAACCCCTGTTCAAAGTACCTTGCTCAAACATACGGGAAGTCATCATGCGCGTATCCAGCTTGCCGCTTAGGTTGGGTATGACATATAACTGCTTCACAAAACCAAGCAGAACAGGGATGATTCGTTTCTACCATTTTGTAAGGAGTCGGAGCCTCATTTATGAACGATACATACAAAAATCGTTTTCTCAACAACATTAAGATTGCAACAAAATTGCAAACGGCGTTTCTTCTTATGACCGCCATTGTATTAGTGATTGGGGGTGTCGGGTTGTGGGGTATAAACCAACTCAATAGCCAAATTCATACTATCACCAACAAAACATTAGTGAAAGCCAACCTCTTAGATGACATGCGAGGTGTTCGGCTAACCGTCCAATCAGATATTCTGTTCGTCATTCTTGCGCCATCAGATAGTATAATGACATCGCAAATAGCCACTACAAATGCAGATATCCAAAAGCTGCAGAATATTATAAACTCTTTTGCTGCGCAGCCATTAAACTCTACGGAAACAACTTTATTCGCCACATATAAAAGCGATGTGCAGCAGTGGCTGGGAATTGTCAACCAAATAGAATCGCTGACACAAGCAAATAAACCAACTGACGCGCTGAATATTGCCAATACCTCCTTAGCAACAACAGCAAAAGCCATCCTTGCCGACATGGCGGCATTGGTGAACGCCAACAAACAAGATGCGGTTCACGTTGCAAACACCAGCTCCGCTGCGTATACCAACGTCACATGGATATTAGCTATTGCCACTATTTTAGCAATCCTGATATCAATTGCGCTCAGCCGCTTGCTTGCGACGATGATTGTGCCGCCGTTGCGGAAAGTTGTGGCAGTTGTGCAGCGACTGGCTCACGGTGACCTAAGCAACGTAGACACATTGGTTGAACAGCACGGCGGAAAAGATGATATCGGCGAATTAGTGCTCGCCCTCAGTGAAACGCTCGGCCGCTTGCGCGAAATTATCAGCGATGTGACCAAGGGAAGCGCATCAATGAATGACTCGTCCAATCAAATTGCTAATTACGCCAATAAAGTAAACGAAGCTACTGAACAAGTAGCGCAAACTATCCAGCAAGTTGCCGTTGGCGCGCAAGATCAAAGTGTGCAGTTAGGTCAAGCCGCGCAGAATATCTTAAATCTTGCCGAAAAAAGCGAAAAAATGCAGCAAGACGCCAGCTCAAACCTCAACACAATGGAACGTTTAAAAGAAACTGTTCTGCTAACAGCCGACCGGGTGCGTTCTTTGGGAAATCGCTCCAACACTATCGGTCAAATTATCCAAACTATTGATGAAATTGCCGGACAAACTAATCTTTTAGCGCTGAACGCAGCAATTGAAGCTGCTCGCGCAGGTGAACACGGCCGAGGTTTTGCCGTCGTCGCTGATGAAGTCCGTAAATTGGCAGAACGATCGGTAGAGTCTACCAAAGAAATTGGATCTATTATCACCGAAACTCAGCAAGAAACTACTCAGGTTGTGCAGGCAATGGAAGCCGGTGTGGCGCAAGTGGAAGCGGGAACAAGCCAAATGGTAGAATCAGAACATGCGGCGCGTGAAATGGCGCAAAGCACTGAACGGGTGAGTGCGGCTATTACCCAAGCAGCCAGCGTCAGTGAAGAAAATAGCGCCGCAACCGAGGAAGTTTCTTCTGCAACTGAAGAAATGACCACGCAGGTATCTGAAGTCGTAAGGCAAATAGATGTAATTCGCAATACAGTGAAAGATCTGCATGAAACTGCTCAATTCTTTCATTGGTCTGATAATAACGCGCGAAAAGATTTTTCCGCCAATGACGCAAAATTAAAACGAGTGGCGTAACACAGTTTATTTCAGATAATAACTACATTTAATGCTCGTTCTTGGTGAGAGGGTTTGGTTTACACCGAACTCTCTTTTCTGTGTATAATGTAGTATATACTGCACAAAAACACCAAATATTTTTGTATATAATCGATGTATCATCGAAAGGAGATCGGAA
>JAKAOI010000173.1 GCA_021812265.1 Chloroflexota bacterium
TTTCACTTCATAATCATTGTCATAACTGTGACAGACACTAAACCAGCTACCGGTAATGAACATATACCGGCAGTAAATGATGCGGCAATATACAAGGCAAATACACCCCAGCGATTCACCCCCGTTGCTACATTGCCGCTTTGCGCCATCAGCGCATAAGTATAAACAGGAATGAAAACATCTACCGGTAAAATAACCAATAAAAGATACGCAATCAAAGCAACTATCATCGTAAAATTATAGCTATAACCGAATTTCGAGAACACTGAAAGTACCGCGCTGTTACTCATTATTGTAATTCCGATACCATAAACAATGGCCATAAAACATACCATTATACCAATAGACGCATATGCCAGCGCAATCGGCCGGATTGCCCTGCGGTAGCGCACCATGAATGTTCCCAAGTTTTTATCAGCGGCGCCGGCAGTATATAGGACAAAAATAAAAAATCCTGCGATAGTTTGTACAATAAACATGATAAACACTGCTATTAATTCAACAGTGAGAAGAGAATGAGCCAAATTTGCCTGTAGAGTCGGTCCCCCTGATGAGACGGAGGATTGCATTGATTGTATATATTGATTATATACAATTTGAAAGATCATTAATCCAAAAATGATAAGTCCAATAATCGGCGCCGCAAAAGCAACCAACAGCGAAATAGGTGTCCACGAAGGTTGATCCACATTCGCCCAGCGCGCAATATTCTTCCTGGTTATTCTTACTCCGATGGAAAACCATGCTTGCAGCAAATTACCCTGCGCCGGCGGTATTTCTTCAATAGGTGAACCATATACATCCGGCATAATCCAATATCCTTTGGGATACCGGAACTGCGGCGGAGGATTCATTGGATTATAACCATACATATTCGGATTAGGGGCCTGCGGTGGCTGCGCCATTATTACAGCTCCTTGAACAAAAAATTCACCGGTTATCGAAAGCGTAAAGTGGTGAAAACAAATTGCGCATTAAAATTTTATCTATTGGGGATGTTAGCCGCGTCGCGTGGATACATAACAAATTCCGCGTGGCAAGCGGCTTCACAAAGCTGCACAATTATTTTTACTTCAAAAGTAACGCGCGAACAATAACATTTAAAATACTTCCAAATATTTCCACAACAATGCCGACAGTCACTCCCGCTGCAAGACTCAAACCAAACACACCCCAGCGGTTTACCCCCGTGCCCACATTACCGCCTTGCACCAGATGTGCAATAATATACGCATCTGTCAATATGGCAATCGGCAAATACGCCAGCATTCCAATAGCTATATAGGCAAATACCTGTGAAAAATCTGGATTGGCGCTGCCGCTGAGATTCACAATATATGTGAACGCGCCGGCGTTATTTATCAGCAGAAATCCGATTCCACCGAAAACAAACAGAAAAAATTGCAGAATCCCCACCGGCGCAAAAGCTAACGCAAGCGGACGGATTGCTCTGCCATATCGTTCCTTGAATGTTCCCAATCTTGCGTCAGCAACACCGGCCAAGTATAGCGCTAAAACAAAAAATACACCAATATTTGTGATAAGCAAATATACAATAATTGATATATATTCATATATCATAAATGCATGCAATGTATTACCTGTAGGCAATATTGGCCCTGTTCCATTGATATTGTTTTTGTTGATAATGAATACTATTTGCCCCAAAAAATCATACAAAGGTTGAAACGTTACTATCTCAATAAAGATAAAGCCAATAATCGGCAATAAAAAATAGACCAGCAGCGAAATGAGTGTCCACGAAGGCTGCTCCACATTCGACCAACGCGCAATATTCTTCCTGGTTATTCTTACGCCGATGGAAAGCCACGCTTGTATTACATTGCCGTGCGCCGGTGGAATTTCTTCTATAGGCGCATTAGCCATATCAGGTTTTACCCAGTATCCTTTCGGATACTGAATCTGCGGCGGCGGTGGATACATCGGATTGTAACCATACATATTCGGATAAGGATTCTGCGGCGGCTGTGTCATACACTTGTCTCCTTTTTTTCTGAGCCAGACTGACCCATAACAAATAAATAAAAAACAGATTTCACACGCACAATAAATCTAAAATCTTCCGTATCTCTGGAAAGCAGCATATTGTTCCGGATACACACTTGATTGTATCAAACAATACAACTCCAGTATCTCACTTTATCAGCAAGAAAACAAGCTAACGACGGTAAAACGCCAGCGCAGCCGCAAATTTTTCTCCCGCTGTTTGATCTTGCGCCTCAATATACACACTCGCGGCGTCAGCTGTATTTTCCTGCAAATACACTGTTACGGCAACTAAGTCACCGGGTTTTGCCGATCGCAGATAAGAAATTTCAAACCTTGTCATCCGTGCGGCGCGCAGTGCGGGAATTGCGGCGCGCTGTTGTTCCGCCGCCTCACACATCCAATCCACATACACACAGTTGTTAATATGCCGCATTTGGTCGGCTTCATAGCGCCGCGCGGCAAATACAAGCGGCTCCCCTATCGGAACATCATCCGTTAAACGGCGCATTTTGCGGGCCGGCGCTGTTGCGCTGCCCGAAGCTGACGGAATAGCGCGCGCTAACGCTTCCGGAATGCGCTGCAATACCTGTCCATCGCGCTGAATATATGCCCATGTGGCAGATCCGGCGCCGATAATATGTCCATCAACTTCCGATGAGAGCATATAATCACGCACAGCGCTTACACGAGAGTAAGACTTCACCCAAGTTTCCATCCGCACCGGTTCGCCGCTGCGCGCGGAGCCAAACAAATCAATACTTTGATCACGAATCACCCAGCCTTCTCCACGGTCTCTATACCACTGCGGACTAAATCCCGAGGCTGCAGACGCCAAATTTGCCGCCAGCTCAAAATAGCGCGCCAGCCCTCCCATATCAATTTGACCGTCGGCGCGCGGCTCATACGCCCTTATGGCGTCATACGCAAAAAAATGATTATCATCGCGCCGATACCCATTCTGCTGTGTCATTAAAATCGTTTGCCCTTCTCATACACAAGTTCAGCGCTGCGCAATAACTACCCATTACATTCCCGGATCCACGCGCGCTTGTTCAACGGTATATTGCGGTTCCAGCATCTGATCCAAAATATTGATGGTGACTGCTCCATATTGTGCTGGTTGATAACAGGAAGAGAACACTGAAGAACGCCATCATGGTGTCCTCTTTGGGTACGTTTTTGGGACGGCTGCATCCCTTCTGGCTCTCTGCTCATACGCTGCGCGGCGTATACTCAATCTCCAGCGCGGCGGCAATTTTTTTTGCGGTAATTGCTGCCCGCTGAGGCCCAATCACTAACGCAGACTGCTCCTCTATTTCCCTAATTATCTGTATTATTACAGGCGCTGTCAATGGCACAGGACGCAATATCAGCTCGGGAGAAATTTTTACGGCGCGCAGCGCGTCATCGCAAAAAAGCTCTGCCGAAGCGCCCAACATGGGGTATGCTGTTGTTACAATAATGCAGACCAGTTTTTGCGTTAAATTCATCGGCGTTATCGTGGCGTAGCCGTTCGCAATTAAAAACGCTATTGCTTCCCGCAGGCGCAATCCCCCAATTTGCAAGGGATGGATCAGATCATACATCAGCGTTTTGCCGTCGCAAAAATGATATATTTGCATTTCCGGCGAATTTTGCTCCAACGGCGGTGACAGCAAATTTGGCTGCACTTTCTGCAGCGCAATACGCAATATCGGCGCAATTTCGCGGGAAACCTTCCATTTTTCCCAGCGTTCTATCCCACGAAAAATCAATTGGTTTTCATCTGTCTGAATATTTTGCCGAGGAAGCTCATAAGATTGCAGCGGACGAAACACAAATTTTCCCGCGTCCCATAAAAAGAAATTTTCGATGGCGCTTTCACCAAATCGCTCCTTTAAAAATGCGGCGTGGATTTTGCCATCTAAAAAATAAATATGACCCACCGGTACCGTTGCTGACGCCATCGCAAAAGGAAGCAATGGCGTCAGCTCTAAATCTCCGGTCTTTCTGTCGATAAAAGATAATAGTTGAATAATCTCATTTAAATGAATGTCCTGCAATAATCCTTCGGTCACAAAACATTTCTCCGATTCAATAAAATGCCGGTTTGCGCTTCATCCCTGCAAGAAATATATCACTTCTCTGCGCAAACGCGCGTGTCTTGTGCATTTTTCCGCAAAAGAATACAAGCAAAAGTTCTGTATAGCAGAGCTATAGCCGCTCTACAACTAGCTTGCTGATAGCGCGCAATGTCGCAAAAACACCGGCGCCGCGTGTTGCCACTGCTTCAAAACAAGGCACATGATAGCGGTTCAGGTATTGCTCTAAAATTGGCGCCGACAGCGCGTCTGCCGCGTCTCTTTTATTCCACTGCATAACAAAGGGAAATTCTGCCAAGTTCTTACCTAAGAGACGCATATTTGCTTCCAATTCAACCATCGCGCCAAAGTTTTCTTCCAGTCGGTCGCGCTGTGAATCCGCAACAAACACAACGCCATCGGCGCCCTGCAAAATCGCCTTGCGAGTTTTTTCATAGCGAATTTGTCCGGGAACAGTAAACAGCATAAATCGCACTCGATAACCGTGAATCGCGCCAAAATCCAGCGGCAGAAAATCAAAAAAAATCGTCATTTCCTGCTCGGTGGCCACAGAAAGCAGATCACCCGCCGCCTCTTTAGGTGTTTGCGAATGAATATACTGTACATTGGTGGTTTTTCCGCTGCGCCCAATACCATAATACACCAATTTACACTGAATTTCTCTATTAGCCATGTTAATAAGCGCCATTTTCTCGCACCGTCTCAGATTGTATTTGTATGTCCGGATCTTTAAATAAATCGTGAATAGCCGAAGCAAAAGCGCTTTGAAACGATTCATCTTGCGCCAGTGATACAGTGGTATTCTCCGGATCACGGCAATAATCAGCCAACAATTGTGATAATTCTTGCTCACGCTGCGCGGTTATCATTCGCACATACCCTTCATGCGCGCCGGAGGCAAACAATATCCCCAACAGCCAGTTTGCGCCAATTTTTGTGATATACAGCTGTGAAACCGGACCAGTAAAAGAAATGGAAGTAAACGAGGCGGCGCCCATCAACTCTGCCATAGACTGCGCTGAAGCAAATGCCCCGGCAATAGTCGCGCCAAGCGCCGGAGACGCGCCGCCGCCGGAGTATCCGCTTTCCGCAGCTGCGAGCACAACAGCGCCGGATACATCTATAATAATGACATACTGAGCGTGAACATTTTCGGCAAAATCTTGTAATCGTTCATCTATCAATCCCATTGGCGCAGCAATTGTCATACTTTCATCATATTCAGAGGCGCTTGCCGCAGATATGCGCTATCCTGTTTTCTTGCGCTGATATCCGTGGCGCGCAAATATATATCACAAAATAAACTACTGCCGCCTATTACTCCGAAGAGTTCAGGCGGCTGTTCTCGCATTATTGGCAAAACTTCTGGTTTATTCTATTTGCAGTTATATCTACATCAATTCTGTAACACATACAAGTTATACAACTCACTCGTTATCGGCGGGACCCATTTGCATGTGCCGTTGTTCCGCATAAGCCAGCGCCCAAGACCAAGCCAGTTTATCGTAGCAGGCGTCATGCGCAAACTGCTTCAATTCCGGTGAACTCCACG
>JAKAOI010000174.1 GCA_021812265.1 Chloroflexota bacterium
AGCCGCTGTGATAGGGACACTGTACCATTCCGGGATGCCAGCAGTATCCGGGACAATTTCTCCTGACGGCAAAACGGTTTTTATCTTTGACGGGGAGGAGCAAGATCAGCCATTCAGCAGTGTCGTTGCAACCATGAATTTGCAAACCGGGCAGATTACCCAATATCCGCATATTGCAGCAGTATTGCAGCATAATGATACTATTGACAACGCTGTATGGAAGCCCGGTTCCCAAGAATTGGTGGTGACCACCGATAATGATCTCCAAACTTGGATAGTGCATTTAGCCACCGACACCATCACACCCTTGGTCGCCAACCAATATGCAACCGCGTGGAATGCCGAGACCAACACCATTCTTACAATTTCCGCTAATAATGGAATGGGCGATGGGGGAAGCGCGATTGATCTCGCTGACCCGATTACCATCTATGCTATAGCGCTTGATCAACAAGAACATCCAACCAGTACACTCTTAACAAAAGACGCTTATTTTACTTCAAGTTTGGGGTTCATTCCGCCATCACAACCCTAGCCGGTGATAACATAAGCAAGACGAACGTGTGCATAAAGTGGTGGAATAAAGTTCAATTCCACCACATATATTTACTCTGCCCTGCTGCGTTCGGGAATAGCCGGAAACACCTGTTCAAATTCCGTTAAGATAGTTGTAAGCTGCTCATCCAGGCAGCCAATCGCGCTGCTGCGAATATGCTCCGGAACCCCATAATACGCTTCGGCAATGCCGCCGGCGATAGCAGCCAATGTGTCGCTGTCTCCGCCGATAGAGATCGCGTTGCGGATGGCGTCTTCAAACGAATCTGCCTCTAAAAACGCTACAATAGCCTGCGGAACAGTATTTTGGCAGGTTGCATTAAACTGATATATGTCGCGGATACCGTTTAAAGTGAAGTTTATAGAATAATAGTGTTTGCGAATATAACGCTGAATCTCGGATTTGCTGCTGCCTGTGCGCGCCAAATATACACAGATAGCGGCTGCTTCGGCGCCTTTTAAGCCTTCGGGATGATTATGCGACACTGCGGTAACAGCCGCCGCCAAACGCTTCACTTCATCCACATCACGCGCGGCGTGCCCACAAGCGGAAACACGCATAGCCGCGCCGTTGCCAAAACTATTATATGGCTGCGGATGGCCCGTAAATATCCACTGAAAAAACATTCCCCCATAACCGCAATCGGGATAATCGCGTCCCAATTCCTGCATATTTTTTATGGCGGCTTCGCCAAGCGCATCATAATTGCCGGCGCAATCAAGAATTGCTTTCGCAATAGCCAAACTCATCACACTATCATCGGTAAAAGTACTCTTAGCGGTAAAAAATTCAAATTGCTTTGTTTTAATGTTGTTCCTTTCAAAGCGTGACCCAACAATGTCTCCAACAATCGCTCCGATCATATTTGTTCCTTTCCAAACAATAAATCTATCAGCTTCGGCAGTTTTACTGCCTTATAGACCTGAACATAAAAAGGAATTTGGGGTGTCCCCAAACCCCATCAGGAGGCACGCTGCCGCCTGCGCCTCTGCTCTATGCGTTGCTTGCGCTCAGGTTTCTAGAACTTTCGCTTGAAAGAGCAGCGCAGGTTTCTCCTATCTGAAATCTGGGAACAACACCCCAGCGCCCTATACAAGGGACGCTGCCATTTGTATATTCCCAATGTTCCAGGCTCAAGCGCAAGCGCTATATCTATTTAATTTTAGGCAGAAAAATGGTAAACCGAGATCCTACACCGAATTGGCTTTCAGCGTGAATGCCGCCATTTTGCGCGATAATAATTGCTTTAGCTATTGCCAGCCCCAGTCCCGTAGAGTTGTCAGTTCGTGTGCGGGCGTGCTGCGCGCGGTAAAATCTATCAAATATATGCGGCAAATCTTTGTCTGAAATGCCCACGCCGTCATCTGCAACCAAAATTGCGGCAAAATCATCTTGCTCGGACACAGAAACTGTAATTTTGCCATTTAGGCGCGAATATTTCATGGCGTTATCAATTAAGCCCATAATAACTTGAGTAAGTCTGGCTCTATCCGCAAATAACTTAACCGGCGCGGTTTCAACGGTTAAAGAAACTGAATGTTCCGTGGCCATAGGCTGCATAACTTCGGCAATATCCATTATCAGTTCATCTGCCGCAATAATTTCCAGTTCTAATTTTAATGTATAACCATCAGCTTGCGCCAGCAGCAGCAAATCTTGTATCAGCGCGCTCATTCGTATCGACTCGGCGTGTACATTGCGAATGATTTCCATACTTTCTTCGATGGTTGGGGCTCCAATAATCGATTCATCCGTCATAGCGCGAATAATGGATACCGGTGTGCGCAATTCATGCGAAGCGTCGGCAGAAAATTGTTTTTGCAGCTGAAAATTAGCGTTGATGCTATCCAGCATTTCATTAAACGTCACGGCAAGTTCATACACCTCATCTTTTGCCTTTGGCTCGGGAACCCGTTGGGAGAGATCGCCGCTTTTAATGGCGCGCGCAAGATGAATCATCCTGCGGATTGGGTGAAAAGCCCTATCGACAAAAATATATCCCAGCAGCATACCGGCGATAATACTGAGCGCAATAAGGGCAATTGTGATAAAAACATTTTGCCGGGCA
The DNA here is from genome assembly GCA_021812265.1 of Chloroflexota bacterium. Lineage (GTDB taxonomy): Bacteria > Chloroflexota > Ktedonobacteria > Ktedonobacterales > JACDGC01 > JAJYBV01. The sequence goes on from JAKAOI010000174.1 coordinate 2,625, forward strand.
GAGTTATTCATAGGCTGCGCAACCAACAATACACCATAATTTTTATGGTTGAACAGTAAAGGAATGCTGTGTAAATCTGCCATATCAAAGGGACCAGCGGCGTTGATGCGGACCGCGCCGTCCCATTCTATGCCATTTTGCGCATAGTCTATCGCAGCGAATGAAATATTCAGATGAGAGAAATTAGCCGTTTGGTAAAGAATTTTTTGCGAAGTATCGATTACTTTAATAAACAGCGCGGGGTTGCTGTCTGCTATTTGCGCTATTCCGCCCAAACGAAGCGCGCTGCCCGACACAGAGATCTGCGTCTGTAATTGTTGAATAGGGCGGACCATTTGCGTGTTTGTTTGCTTGTATACTGAGCGCTCGAAATTTTGCGAAATGGCGCCAAAAGTAACGCCGCTGAGCAAAAAAAACAGCAAAGTAAATACAACTGAATAAAATATCAACAACTGCCGGCGAATGCTAACCGGCGCAATAAACCGCGCCGCCGCTTGCGCTAAAGACGTCGCATATTTCATAGCGCAGGATCTTTCATCTGGTAGCCGACGCCGCGGACCGTATAGATAACATCCGGCTCTCCATCTTCAGTTAATTTGCGGCGCAGCGTTTTCACATACACATCCACAACATTAGAAAAAATATCGGCGTCAAAATTCCAAACATGCTCTATAATATGAGTGCGGCTGAGCGCTTGCCGCGGATGGCGCAAAAAATACTCTAAAAGCGCAAACTCTTTGCTGCTGAGCTGAATAAGCCGACTGCCGCGTTTCACATCGCGCGTTGCAGTATCCATAACAATATCGCCGAATTGCAAAAGTGTAGATTTGGTCGGGCCATTGCGGCGCAATAAAGCGCGCAGCCGCGCCTCCAATTCACGGAAATCGAAAGGTTTTTCCATATAATCATCGGCGCCGCTATCCAACCCTTCAATGCGGTGTTCTATACCGCCGCGGGCAGTTAACAGCATTGCCGGTGTTGCAATATTTGCGGCGCGCATGCGGCGGCAAATTTCCAATCCATTGGTTTCCGGCAGAAGAATATCCAGCACAACCACATCATATTGAACGCTGAAAATCATCTGCAGCGCCATATCCCCATTCGCGCATAAATCTACGGCGTAGCCTTGCGCAGCCAGCCCTTTTTGTATCAAAGGGCCAAGTTTTGGGTCATCTTCGGCAACTAAAACACGCACAGGCCATTCCCCCCAATTTTACTGTTCATCAATAAGCAATGCTGCAATAACCCTATCCAATCCTACGGCGTGCGACGCCTTCACCAACACCGCGTCACCTTTGCGCAAAGCTTCGCGCAGCGCTTCGGCGGCGTTTTGCGGATTTTCCTCGGTATAAACAGCGCAGCCCGCAACACTGCGCGCGCCTTCGGCAAGATACTCCCGTTCATTGCCGGTAAGCCACAAAGCGCTGCACACCTGCGCCGCAAGCTTGCCAATCTGCACATGCTCTGCTGCGCTGCGCGGCCCCAGTTCGCGCATATCACCCAGCAGCGCTAAGCGCCGGCCGCCAGCGCTCAGCGGCCATTCCGCTAAAAGATTCAGCGCAGCCCGCATACTTTCCGGCGAAGCGTTATAGGTGTCATCGATAATCTGCGATGCGTGAGCGCCCGGCAGAAAGCGTATTCGCTGCGGAACTTCGGTTTCCGCCAGCAAATCCGCGGCTTCGCGCAAAGTCATACCGTCATATACACACACGCTCAGCGCGGCAAGCGCGGTGGTTATCAAATGTTTGCCGACAAGTTTTGTTTTTACCTGCTGCCTTTGATTTTGAAATATTGCCGTAAACGTCAAGCCATCTAAGCCATTGCCTGCAATATCAACAGCGCGCGCCTCGGCGTCATCCTGTAAGCCAAACAGCGCCACATGGCATGGAGCATAGGGCAGCATGCCGCGGGTAAGGGGATCGTCGCCATTAATAAAAGCAACGCCATCCGCCGGCAACGTTTCAATCATACCTCGTTCCGTAGCAACCAGCTCATCCATACTGGGGAAATACTCCAGGTGTGTTGCGCTTACCGAGGTAACAATACCCCAGCGTTGACGCGCCAGTTGCGCCAATTGCGTCACTTCACCCGGGCGATCCATGCCCATTTCCAGCACAACCCGCTTATGGTACGGACGCAAACCAAGCAAAGTAAGCGCCACACCGCGTTGATCATTCCAATTTGCCGGAGTTTTCAGTACCGTTTCGGCGCCATAGCGATTTTGCAATACTGCGGCTATGGTTTCTTTTGTCGTTGTTTTTCCCACACCACCACCCACACCAATGACCAGTGAGTGATATTTTTCGCGCTGCGCCATAGCCAGCTGCACAAGCGCAGCGTCGGTGTCCTTCACAATAATAGCGCCGCGGCCATCGGGGATCTCTATCGGCCATTCGTGCGCAATAACATAGCTTGCGCCGCGTTCATACGCCTGTTGAATAAAATCGTGCCCATTCCGGTTGCCGGTAAGCGCAACAAAAACATCGCCTTGTTCTAAAATTCGGGTATCGTTGCAAATACGCGCGCCGATACTATCCGGAGAGCCGACAGTAAACCGAAGCAGATTTTCCAGCGTATTAGCAGCTTCTCCCAAGCTCAGCCGCATACCAGCCGGCGCTTGCCATGGTGGAGCAGACGCAGGGAAATGAGTTTCATGTGCCATATGCTTGTTAATCTTTCCAAGAAAATAGTATGGGATTTTACCGGTTGTTTTCTTTTAGTTATATCATATTCCTATGGCGCAGCGGGGCAGCGGGAAAATTTATAAAAAAATCTTTTGCTTAGCAGCCGAATATGTTCTTCACGCAACGTATCGCCGCCGGTTGGAACATAGCTTTCACTTGCCAAACAGCTGTGCGGGGCGCGAATGTAAACGCTGCTTTAAAAAAAAGAAGGCAGGAATATGCTTCACTGCCTTCTCCCACACAGAGCGGAATACAGAGTAAATTACTTATCTTTTTCCGCAGTTGCTTGTTTAGAAACAATGGCAGCTTGGGCCGCCGAAAGCCG
>JAKAOI010000175.1 GCA_021812265.1 Chloroflexota bacterium
CCGGCAATGTTCAATCTGCGCAACCTGAGACGCCGCAAGTTCAGCCTGCAAGTAAATCAAAGTTGCCGCGGTTCTCCTTCAGTCCACGGCGCTTATTCCTTGCGGTCCGCTCAAAAACAACCAAACCGGCGCAATCAGTTCCCGGCAATGTTCAATCTGCGCAACCTGAGACGCCGCAAGCTCAGCCTGCAAGTAAATCAAAGCTGCCGCGGTTCTTGATGAAACCGCGCAAATTACTCCTTGCTTTCCGTTTAAAAATTGCACAAATAACACAGCCAATTACTAACAGCGCATTATGGCGCTGGCAAATACGCATTTTAGGAATGGCGGGATTAGCAATAGCGCGTTTCGCCAAGAAAACCCATCTTTCGGATATATCTCCGCGCAACACATCCATCAGACTGCGGTCGTTTGCGCCAATTGTAATCAGCCTTATTTTAACCGCAATTATCAGTGGGTACAGCATGTGGGGATTTAACGGCATGAATAGCAATGTGCAACAAATTGAACGGCAATCACTGACAGGCACTAAATTAAGTTTTCAAATTGAAGAAGGTGTATCGCAAACATATCTGGATCTCGGTTCTACCATTTTAGCGACAGATCCATCGCAGATATCTGGCAATATTCTTCTTTTGCAAAATGATATCACCGTTACAAACCAATATTTACAGCAATTTACCAAACTGTCATTTAACGCCACTGAAAATCAGCAGCTAGATGCGTTTACCACTCTATATAGTCAGTGGACCCAAACCATTCAAAGCGTTATACAAATCTTGCAGTGTACAACAAGTTGCAATATCAGCAATATGCTGCCCGGATCAATTAACGGATCATTAAAAACATTGCGAACTGCAGATATTACAGTCCATGCGCAACTTGAATCGGAACTCATTTCATTTTTATCATCATCATATACTTCGACATTAACACCGCTCAATTCATTGCGCAGTTCACAAAAAATCCGCGCAGATCGTCTCAGCGCGCAAACTAACACGCAAGTATTATGGGATAGAATTTTTCTGATAACATTATTTATTATCAGTATCGCAATAAACAGCGTTTTAGGTTTGCTATTAGCAAACAGCATCATCAATCCAATAAAGAAAATAACCGCCGAGTTAAATGTTGCTGCCACCGGAGATTTAACCCACGCCGATATATTACACGCAACATTTATCGATAAAAATGAAATCGGGACGTTGGCGAAGCAACTCAGTTTCTTTCTAATTTCCATGAATACATTGTTGCTGGAAATTTTTAAAGCGGGAAAACAAATACGCATTTCTACCAAAGAAATTTACCTGATGTCAGAACAAAATGACATAGCAATCTCCAGTGTAGACCAAACAATTCAACAAGTTGCAATTGGCGCAACAGAACAGTCTAACCATTTGCAGCATACTGTATCGATGGTAAACTCTCTATTTCAACAAAGCAATATGCTGCATTTGTACTCTACCGAAACCGCTGCGATTATGGCAAATATTAAATCACGCATTATGCATTCAACAGAATTAATCCAGCAGCTTGGCAGTCGCTCGCAAAAAATCACTGGCATTATTGCAACAATAGACGAAATAGCCGATCAAACAAATCTGCTGGCGCTAAACGCCGCGATAGAAGCAGCCCGCGCCGGAAAACATGGAAATGGCTTTGCGGTGGTTGCTGATGAGGTGCGGAAGCTAGCGGTAAAATCCGGAATTTCAACACAAAAAATTGAAGTATTAATTCATGAAATTCAGCAAGAAACACAAGACGCAATAATAGCCATTCAAGAAAATGCGCAAAAAATTGACGTTGCTATTGAGAAAATTGCACAAAACAGCGCCTTCATTAACTTAATTAAAGATAGCGCACAAAATGTAAATAATAAATTGCAAGATGTGGCGCAAATTAATGATCATAATAAAGGCTCATCGCAGCAAGTTTCTGGCGCTTCTCACAGCATGGCGCAGCAATCGCAATATGTTATTGATTCTATCCAGTCATTTGAACATGTGGCGGAAGAATTTGAGAATATTATTGAACAATTCCATATTGTTGGCGCAGAACAAAAGCAGACTGCTCATGAGATGACAAATCCCGAAACCGCAAATATATCTTCAGCTGAAGAAGAAATTTATACTGAAATGACCGCGGCTGAAGAATATATTGATGTGCCTATTGCTGAAGAATATATAACAGAAACGCCAGTAGACGAAGACAATAACTCGTGTAACGAAAATGCTGCCTAATGCGCACGCCAATATTTTGCAAAGCTGTCTGCTTGCGATCTGGTGGGGATTTAAAGCAACAGCCTTGCAGAATACAGGAACGCCATATTCAAAATTATACAGATGGCTGATCTCCCGACAATTCAGCGTGTATGGTGTCATCGCTGCGTAATTGCTGCGTTTGTTGCTGCTGAAAAAGATACTTCATCTCAGCAAAAGTAATTTGCTCTATAGCGCTTAAACGCAGCAACAATTTTTGCAGCAGTAATAATTGAATAATAAAACTTATTATTTTACCCACAACCGGCCAGCGTGTATACCGCAAAGTAAGTTGTTTTTGTCTTGTTTTTTCCCAATAATCTAGTGCGTTAGCGTGATCATTTAATAGATGATTTGCGGTTATATAGCGCCAATATATTGGATCTTCATAGTTTGGGATACTGTTTTCAGGAAAAGCTACAAAGCGACGGACAGGATTGCGGCGTGTGTTCGGCAAAGAGTCAGTTATCTGCTGCAATCGTTCGAATATTTTAGCGCCAATCACTTTAGGGTGAAGCTGAGACTGAACAGAAACTGCCGCAGTGTCTCCTATTTCCGCAGCAGCGTCTCTTTGTTGATATACGTATTGCATAAAATGCGCCGCATTTGCAATATCTGGTTCAGCCACCACCTGCCCTGGTTCATATAAAAGCTCCAGTTCCGGAAAATAGCGATAATCTTCAGCAGAAACCGAGCGAAGCCTATAGTCTGTTAAAAAACTATTGTGTCGGTTCATAAATTCTAAATTTCCCGAATAGGCGGTTGCAATAACCGGTTTACCCGCCGCCATTGCTTCCGCCATACCTAAACCAAAACCTTCTGTGCGATGCAGCGACACATAGCAGTCTACACTGTTTATCAGCGTTTCTAAGCGTTTTTGCGAGGAATATCCTTTCAATACTATACCACCTGCTTCCGCAACGGCAGCGTCTAAATCTTGCTCAAATGACGGAAATCTTTCAATATGCGCTGCTTTTATACACAATAGCGGAGTAGTGTCGTCCCTTTCAGGAAACGCGCGCGTAAATGCGCGAATAACGCCAAAGGGATTTTTACGCAATTCACTGGAAAGCGCCGAAAATGTATATAAATAGATATATCTATCTTGCGGCAAAGAAAGCAGCGCGCGAGCCTCCATGCGATTAGTGGCAGGCGGCATAAGGACGGGATGAGGAATAACATAAACCGGTTTCTGAGTATATTTTTGAAATATCTTTTGTGTAAACACCGAAGGAGTCCAAATTTCATCCACACGCGCTATTTGCTCCGCTAAATTATATGGCAGATAAGGCATTTCCCACACCCAATAACCAATCCGATAGGTTTCTTTTGTAAGATGATTGAGATAGGTATCTGAAATTTGCGGAAATTCATTGATGTTATAAAAAATAAGAGAGATATTGCCGGTATTTTTTTGCAAATATGCATAACGCAATTTTGTATTTGCTCGGGGATGCGATTCATACAATACACTTTGAAAACAAACGGGAATTTTTTCGTATTGCATAGCCTGCAATGTTAATTCGGCGGCGTGGCTTAACCCAGATTCTGCTGAAACATCACCAATAAAATTGATCGTATTCCTTAAAGTGACTGCCATACAAATATCCTGTATTTTGGGAAAATTCCGTTGAATGAGCTGGTTTTTTATAAAGGCCGAGCAAGAAAACCACGAAGTCTTCAGCTTCGTGGTAGTTCACTATGAATTTCCCGGAGTATTGGTTATTACCGGCGTAATTGGATGATTCCAAATCAATATTGTAAATTTTCCAATATTTTTTATGGTATCTGGTGTTCCAAATGTATTTATAGCATTTTGTTGATCTACATTGCCATTCCCCGGAGGATTGGCAGAGGCAAAAACAAGAAAAAAAGATTGGTCGCTATAAGCGCTTTGTTGATCCAGCCAGTAATACGTTATGATAGAATGGTTATTCCCCTGAACCGGCGTAACCTGAACCTTGCCCGATGTAAGCAAGGTAATAATTGCCGAATCCCAATACGCTCCATATCCGGATGTATAGCCGTTCTGTTCCAGCCATACCGCAGCCGGAGTGATAGGCGGGCTAGCAGCCGGAGCAAGTAAACGCGGAATAAAGAATACCATATAACCCACAGCACAAACGCCAAGAATAGTTGCGTGTGTCCGCCGATTCAGCGCAATAGCGGTAAAATCTTGCCGACCTAAAACAATCAATCCCAAAAACACTACCGGCAGTAAAAATCGTGTAGTTCCCAAATCCAGCGCATAACTGCTGAATATATACGCAGCCAAGGTGAAGAATAGCGCAAACAGCAAAATAAGCTGCACAACATCTGTTTTCTGCTGAAATGCGCATCTTTGCCGGATTTGTTTTATTTCAATATATATAAAATATAGTACTGCCAGCAAAATAGGCAACCGGAACAGCGACTCTACTACTAACGCCGAATTTATCGGCTGTCCCCAAATATTTATGCCAAACAGCAGCAAGATCCCCTGTATTGTTAACCCTATATTGCTTGCCAATCCATCAAAACTCACTATTTTTAAATTGGATGGATATGTATAAAAACCACCCAGCATTATAACTATATGTAAGATAAGTTTTGAAACCGGTATAACTGCCACACTGGCGCTAAGTAACAATATGTTCCCAGCTGTGCGATTTTGCAGCCATTGCAAGAAAAACACGGCCATAACCGGCAATACAAATACATATAACGAATACGGATCCCCCAACACATCAAGCAACAACAGAAAAAACACCAATATTGCTGTTAACCATTTTATGTTTACTTTGTCGATAATCACCAGAGCCGCCAAAAAATATGCTATTGTGCCAATATGAATTGCTATCGCACTGGCATAATGCATCAATTCTTGCGAGGGAAGCAACAATAAAAGCATACCTGCAGCTATGGGCAGCCACGCATCTTTTAGCGAACGGCCACGTTTCATCAACAAAAAGCTTAATACAATAACTGCCGAATAAACAGCCGATTCGGCGTATATAATTGCTTTGACAGTAAATCCACTGAGAAAAATAATTACTGCGTCTATAGGGGTATCTATCGTCCAGAACGTATCCGGGCTAAGAAACCATCCTTTCAGTAAGATATTGCCATGTAAAAATGAATTTGCTTCTAAAAAATGACTCGCGTCATCGGCGTTTTGGTTTAGGGTTGCAAACAGTCGGCTGAACAGCGCAAACAACACAAAAAAAAGCGCTAAATACACGGCCGCAGAGAGCATGGTTTGCGGATATTTTTTCTCTGTTTTCTGCGGCGACGTTATTTTTTTCATCTTTGCCGTCACTGTTTGCATAGCGTCTGTATCTGTATGTAAATCAATGTTTACCGACATATAGAGGTTTGTGTCATTATTTTA
>JAKAOI010000176.1 GCA_021812265.1 Chloroflexota bacterium
ACTTTCCCGCACATCCAACGCCGCGCCGCGCAATTTTTCCGACTGCAGCGCCGCCAACAGCGCAGCCTCATCAATAACCGGCCCGCGAGACGTATTGATAAGAACCGCTTCGGGCTTTACCAGCTGCAATATATCCGCGTTTATCATATGCCGTGTCGCCGCGGTAAGCGGTGTGTGAACGCTTAAATAATCAGAACGCCGCGCCACTTCTTCCAGCGAAAGCAATTCCGCGTGGTCTTCCGCCACAGCGGCGTCATAGGGGCCGATAAACGGATCATACGCCAAAACTTGCATCGAAAACGCTTTGGCTCTGGCGGCGACTCGCCGGCCAATTTCGCCGACGCCAATCAGCCCCAAAGTTTTGCCGGCCAATTCAACCGTTGTATATATTTCTCGCTCCCAGCCACCGGCGCGCACACTGCCGTCCATCTTATACAGCGGGCGCGCAAAATGCGTCATGGCAGCAAAAACATATTCCGCCACGGCAATAGCGTTTGCGTTCCGCGCCGAAGTAACAGCAACGCCATGTTTGGCCGCCGCCGCCAAATCAATATTATCCAACCCAACACCAAGCCGGCCCAAAACTTTTAGACGCGGCGCGGCGCTAAACAGCTGTTCATCAGCTTTTGTCTGATTTCGGATGATCAGCGCTTCGGCTGATTGCAGCAATTGCAATAGGTTTTCGCGGCGCTGCCATAACCCCGGATCAATGATATTTTCCCTTCCGCTTGCTTGCAACATGGCTGGCCCCGGATCCGCAATAAATTCACTGACAATAATCATATATCTCACATTCTGCAATACTGCTTGCTGAGAAAATATTTTTCAAAATAAAAGGACATGTGGGAAGATACTGCCCAAACTCCGCGCAAGCGGCGGCGCCTCTTGTGTATTACCACTGCGCTATTGCGCAAAGGCGCCAAACCGCTGCAAACGGAGTAAAAATAAAAAGCGACTGCCTTTTTACGCGCTGCGATACAGTTTAGTAAGAACAAATTCTTTGTGGCCCAACGCCTCACTGCAAGACATTCTGCCGCCGGCAATCCGCGTCATCATATCCAGCAATTTTTCGCCGGCGCTTTTCAGCGACAGTTCGCGTGTCAGCATACCGCTAATATCAACATCAATATGGTCGCTCATAATGTTAGCGGTTTTGGGATTTGCCGTTGTTTTTAACACCGGAATAATCGCATTGCCAATAATATTGCCTTGTCCGGTTGTGAAAAAGTGAAACATCGAACCTGCCGCCGCGCATAAGGTAACCATCTCTGCCGCCGCCGACGAGGAATCCATAAAATAAAGCCCTTTGCCCGGAGGAGTTACCGCCGGCTCAATAGCGTCCGCAATGGTAAGATTGCCAATTTTTTGAATATTGCCCAGAGCTTTTTCCTCAATAGTGGTCAAGCCGCCTTTAATATTGCCTTGAGTCGGCTGAGAGCCAAGCAAATCTGCGCCAGATTGAATGATGAGGTCCTGATACGATTGATGCATGCGCAAATATTTTTCTCTGCCAGCGTCTGTTTGAAATCGCGCGGCGATGATATGTTCGGCTCCGGTAATTTCGCTGGTTTCACCGAAAATCACTGTTGCGCCTTGCTCAACCAGCCATTCAACAGCCGAACCCACCGCTGGGTTAGACGCCAAGCCAGATGTTGTATCCGATTCACCGCATTTAACACTGAAAACAGCGTCGCTCACCGGCAGCCATTCTCGTTTCAATTCGGAAGCGTCTAAAACAAATTCACGCAATGTTTTCGCGGCGGCGGCAATTGTGCCAATATCTCCGGCGTCTTCAATAGCAAAACTGGCAACAGGTTTACCGGTTTTGGCAATACCATCAGCAACAAGTTTGCCCCATTTTGGCTCAATACATAAAACAACTACTGCAGCAACATTGGGGTTAGCGCCGGCGCCAATAAGTGTACGGAAAGTCAGATCTAAATCTTCGCCGAACTGCAGTCGGCCATAGGGATGAGGAATAGCCATTGTGCCTTGAATCATATGGCTTAATGTTTCTGCCGCAGCGTTGGAAAGATCATCAACCGGCAAAATGATTACATGATTGCGCGTTCCGACAGTTCCGTTAGCGCGCCGATATCCCCAAAACGTAGTGCTCGGCATAATCAGGCCCACCTTATCGATTTTAAATTATGAACATGAACCAGTTCACCTTTGGCAATATCCGCAGTTATACGCCCGATAATTTCGTTATATTCCCGGCATTCACTATTCGCCGGAAGATCTTTCAACGCCACTTTATGCCCTAAAGGAACATTGGACGCCAAGGTGATGGAAATACTTTGTTCAGAATCCATATACACACCTTCAACAACTTCGCCGGCGTGAAGATCTCGTGTCGCTACGCCAACATCATCTTGCGCGTGATGCGCTAAAAAGCCATGCGCCATAGTTTTGCGCCTCACTTTCGTGAATCATTCAAACAGAGGGAAAACGGTACTTGACAAAATACGTTTTATCTGTCATAGTATATTTATCAACTTAATTAATTGATTTGTCAAGAGGGGTATTTATGGACGCTGCAGCAGGCGCAGGAAATATCAGCAACCGAATGTATAACCGCGAGCGGGTTTTGCGGACCATTCTGCAATACGGCGGGCTGCCTAGGGTTGAGCTGGCGCGGCAAACCGGGCTGACGCCTGCGGCAATCAGCAATATTACGCGGGACCTGATTGACGATGGCTTTTTGCAAGAACTGGGAGCATTACCCAGTAAAAGAGTTGGCGCGCAATCTATCATCCTAGATTTAACCGAAAATCAATACCTCATTGGCGTGGCGCACCAAGGCGTTTCCTCGCTGCGTATCGGTCTGGCAACATTAAAAGGCAAGCTTGCTGCGCGAACAGAAATAGCAACCCCCGATGCGTATACTCCGGATTGGGCGGCAAACACCATTGCCCAAACATGGCAATCTATGCTGCAAACCGATGCGTTTCTGCAAACACGGCTGGCCGCCGCCGGTGTGGGCATTGTCGGCTTGGTAGACGCCGACAGAGGAATAGCCAAACACATGCCGCGAATCGGCTGGGAAAATGTGCCTTTTGCGCATATGCTGGAGGAACGTTTGAATATTCCCATAGCGCTGGATAACAACGTGCGCGGCATGGCAATCGGCGAAACCATATTTGGCAAGCTGCGGGCCTATCGCAACGTCGCCTTCGTATATATCGGAACCGGTATCGGATCCGGTATCATTATCGAAGGCAATCCATATCACGGCTCTCATGGCGGCGCCGGTGAAATCGGCCATGTGTGTGTCGATCCGCAAGGAGAACAATGCTATTGCGGCAACCGCGGCTGCCTTGAAACGACATCATCAGAAATCGCAATTTTACGCCGCGCCGTTGCGCTGGGCATTATCACCGAAAACGAGAAAAATTACAATCCAAAAGAAGCCATCTACAGTTTAGCTCGCCGCGCTCACCAAGGAGATCCACAAGCGGTACAGTTACAAATGGAAGTGGCAAAATCCATCGGCATAGCGCTGGCAAACATGGTCGATCTACTCAACCCCAGCCATATCGCGCTGCATGGAATCATCACGGAATCGGGCAGCGATTTTCTGAATATCGTGCGTGATACCGTCCGGCAGCATGCGTTTCTTTCTGATGACGATATGGTGCACATTGTGCCTGCCACATTTGGATCCGACGCCGGGTTAATCGGCGCCGCCGCAGTGGCGCTGGACAGCGTTATATTGAAACGCGGCGCATTTTTACAGCAAGCGCCAGAACGGGCGTCAGTTTAATCTGTAAAATTTTTTTTACTCTCTGCAAAATTCACCGCAAATGACTTGACAATATCACTCTTCCTTGGCATAATTAATTTACTAACTTAATTAAATGAACAGAAAGTGGGAAGTGTTTTCATGACAAACGCTCATATGCAAACCCGCGCCATTCCTGTCTTAGGATTTGCCGGCGTTGGCCGCGCCACTTTTGCCGTAGAGTATGAAACCGCAATAACGCGGCGCGCCCTGAACGCGCTGCAAACACTGGGGTGGCCAATAGCAGGAACCGATGAAGTGTTTATGGATTCCCAAGCTGCGCGCAACGCCGGAGAGCGCATTCAACAAGAGCATGCCGATATATTGATTATTGCGCACGCCTCTTTTGCCGACGCCAGCGCAGCGCTGGAACTGGCCCGCGCGGTAAATCGGCCGATTTTGCTTTGGGCGTTTCGCGAACCCGGCCCCGTTGGAGACAGGCTATGGCTGAATTCTTTATGCGGAGCCAATATCGCGGCAAACGCGCTGCAACGGGAAAACTATGTTACCCACTACGTTTATGGTGATCCCGAGGAACCCGCGGCGTTGCAAGAAATTGCAGCGTTTGCCGGCGCCTGCGCCGTAAACCGCAAACTGCGGCGCGCTAAAATCTCGGTAATCGGCCAAGCCCCAACGGGATTTTACAGCTCGCAATTCGACGAGCTGGCCTTAGCGCAGGTTATCGGCCCTACAATTGTTCAAAAAGACTTGGGAACGCTGTTTGCCGCTGCCGAGCAAGCGGACAGCGCCCGCGTTCAGGCAATTACACAGCAGGCAATCAAAGATTCTCCCAGTTTGCAAGCGTTGAACCCGCAAGATGTCCAACGCTTTGGGCAAACATACTGCGCGCTAAAAGACGCCGCCGCCGAAGACCACAGTGACGCGCTGGCTGTGCGGTGCTGGCCGGAATTTCCCTCACAATTTCAGGTTATGCCCTGCGCCGCCATGGGCCGCATTGCCGAAGACGGCGTCATCGCCTCTTGTGAAACAGATGTATATGGCGCAGTTACTCAGCTTATGCTGCAATATTTCAGCGGTAAACCACCCCTTATGGCAGATGTGGTTGCTATGGATGACATGAAAAATACGTTAACGCTTTGGCACTGTGGCAACGCTGCAATTTCGCTGGCGCGCAACGGCGATGAACCGGTTATGGCGGGACATTGCAACCGCAAAATTGGTGTCGCCGGAAATTTTCCCATTCGCCCCGGCCACGTTACCGTAGCAAGGCTCGGCGTCTCTCATACCGGCTTTCGACTGCTGGCGGTAGAAGGAGAATTATTGGATGTTCCGGAAAATCGCTTTCAAGGGAACTCAGCTGTTTTCCGTCCCATCGGTTCTGCAAAATCTCTGCTCGATACCATGATGGCGCAGGGATTAGAGCATCACGTTATTTTTACGGAAGGTTCTTTCATGCAAGAATTGCGGTTTCTTGCGCAAATGTGGAATATTCCCATCATTTCACAATAGCTTGTTCTGAAGCGCTGCTGGCTTCTCATTGGGTTGCTTCTCATTCTGAGGCATCAGAAAACTCTTCGCGATACGCGAACAAATGAAAGGTGACATATGATATGACTGTCAATGATGACAACAAAAATCTCCCGCAATCGTCTGAAACAAATATCTTTGATGGCGACACCTTAAAAAAATTGGCAAACAAAAAAATCAGCCGGCGTTCCCTTATTACCAAAGGAGCAGCCGCAAGTATTGGAGCAACTGCGTTTGGTTCACTGCTTGCCGCCTGCGGGCCAACTTCTTCTTCCAGCAATGGACCGGTTACCATTACCTTTTGGGCGCTGGTAGACACCACAGGTGAACAAGCCAACGAAATTA
>JAKAOI010000177.1 GCA_021812265.1 Chloroflexota bacterium
TGCGCTTGACGCCGCCACTGAAGACGCCACGCAAAAAGCCAACCTAACATCGCTGCGCGGCAAAGCTGCTGTGGCAAACGCCAAATTGGCTTATGAAAAATTTACTCAATTATTTGGCTCTGCCAGATTTCAGTCGCTTGCCGCCGCCGGAGCGCATACACAGCGGTGCCTGTGGGCCAGCACAAGCACAAAAAATCCGGCGTACAGCGATGTGTTATACGCCGATAGCCTCATCGGTCCCGATACTGTAAATACTTTGCCGCCCGCCACGATCGACGCTTTTCGCGATCATGGCGTTGTTGCCGCAACCCTCACAAAAGATCTCGACGCCGCCAAAGCAGAAATTCAGGCGCTGGAAGTGGCAGGAATTTCGATGGCTGAGGTTACACATAAGCTGCTGGTGGACGGTGTTCGCCTGTTTGTAGAACCGTTTACCGAAATGATGCAACACTTGAAGGCAAAAATTCAGGCTATTCGCGCGGAATCGTCGCCGCAAGACGCTATAACCGCCGGTTTAGGCAGTATTGCCGGCGCTACAGTGACGGCAATGGATGCGCTGGACGCTGCCGGAGCCGGGACAAAACTGTGGAATAAAGATTATACATTTTGGAAAACAGATCCTGAAATCGGTAAAAAAATCGTTAATAGGCTGGGATGGCTGAATGTCATTCATGATTTAAAGCCTCATTTGGCTGAACTGGATACGTTTGCCCAAGAAATCCGCGCGGCTGGCTATACACATGTAACCCTGCTTGGTATGGGAGGCAGCAGCCTATGCCCCGAGGTCTTCCGGCAAACATTTGGTTTTCGCGCCGGTTATCCGCAGCTGCATGTGCTGGATTCTACAGACCCCGACGCCGTGCTTGGCGCCGAACGCGCAATTGATATCGGCAAAACGATATTTATCGTTGCCTCTAAATCCGGCGGCACGCTTGAAACTATGTCGCATTTTCATTATTTCTATGAAAAGACGCAAGCAATGAAAGGAGCTGCCGCAGGAGAGAACTTTGTTACGGTGACTGATCCCGGCTCGCCGCTTAGTGAATTGGCGACGCGCATGAATTTCCGTAAAATCTTTTTAAATCCGGCAGATATCGGTGGCAGATATTCCGCGTTATCGTACTTCGGTTTGGTTCCTGCAGCGTTGGCGGGATTCGACACCGCGGCGTTGCTGCAATCTGCCGAGAAAATGGCGGCCGCCAGCGCTGCGGCTGTGCCGGCGCGCCAAAATCCCGGCCTGAAACTTGGGGCAATTATGAGCGCCGGATGGAAATGTGGCCGCGATAAAATGACTATTATCGCTTCACCGCCCGTTGCCAGTGTTGGTTTGTGGATTGAGCAGCTGATTGCCGAAAGCACGGGGAAAGAAGGCCGCGGTGTTTTACCAGTGGCGCAGGAGCCTTTGGGAGATCCGTCCGTTTACGGTTCTGACAGAGTTTTTGCGTATATTCGCTCTGAAACCGGCTTCGACGCGCATCAAGACAACGATGTGGCAGCGCTGGAGGCCGCCGGACATCCGGTTGTGCGCTTAGCGGCGCCGGTTACTGCCGATCTTGCCGGATTATTTTTGCAGTGGGAAATTGCAACTGCAATTACCGGGCATTTTCTGGGCATCAATCCATTTGATGAACCAAATGTGCAGGAAAGTAAGGACAATACAAGCCGCATTTTAGACGCTTATAAAACAACCGGCAGATTCCAGCTTCCGGCAGAATTGACGGCAATCGATGGCATAAAGCTATTCAGCGATGGCGCATTGAAAGAATATATTACGTCGCCGGCCACATTGGCGCAGCTGCGGGCGCAGTTGGTAAAAGCTGTGCAGCCCGGTGATTATATTGCAATTATGGCGTATATTCAGCCCAGCGAAATGCACGATAAACTGCTGGAAAAATTCCGTGTAGCGCTGCGCAGCGCTTCACACGCCGCCACAACAGTGGGGTATGGGCCGCGGTTCCTGCATTCAACCGGCCAGTTGCATAAAGGCGGAGCGAATAATGGCGTATTTGTGCAAATAATCTGTGCGGAACAGCAAGACGCTTCTATTCCCGGCCAAACATATACATTTGGAACCCTTATTCATGCGCAATCGCTGGGAGATTACCAGTCGCTGCTGAATCATGGCCGCCGTGTAGTTCGGCTTGATTTGGGGGCTGCTTGCGCTGAAAATTTGGCTAAACTGAGTTAAGCGGAACGAGTATGGTTATGGCGGCGCGAAGTTGTGAACTGCACATTTCACGCGCCGCTCAATCATCAGCCGCCAAAAGAGCTGAAATTGGAGGGAAGCGGAAAAATAGGACTGTTTCCCTATACATAAAACATGTAATTGGAACGATTATCATCCTAAAGAGGTTTTTTACCGGGTAAAACCAACGCTAATCGCTGCATTAAAAATAGCGGGTGTTGGTATACTGGGACATATGCGAATGTTTTTCAATAGTGTTAAGAATAATCTTTGCTTTGTAAACAAATGTTCTATGAGACAAAAGACAGGTAAATAATGGAAAATTGTCCTATATATCTGGTATTTTTTTCGCTATGATCATACAAAAAGAGTTGAGCCGGGAAAAGCCAGTTCCAAAGAGTGTGTTATCAAGGAGAACACTATGATTTCATTAGATGATGACTTGCTTGCTTCAAATCCGTTACGAGAGAATACGGTGGAACATCGTATTGCGCTGCCAAGCATCATGGTTATTTTTGGAGCAACTGGTGATCTGACTCAGCGTAAACTGTTACCTGCGTTGTATAGTTTAGCTTCAGATCAGCCGCCGCTGCCGGCGTCTTTTACTGTGGTTGGTGTAGCGCGCCGCCCATGGTCTACTGAAGAGTTCAGACAGAAAATGGAAGACGGCGTAAAGAAATATGCGCGCGCCGCTTACGATGAAGAATTGTGGAAAACATTTTCTGCCGGTATTTTCTATGAACAGGTAGAGTTTAACGATATAAACGCATACAGACATTTGGCCGAAACATTAACACAGCTGAATCAGGAACGCGGCGCGATGGGGAATCGTATTTTTTATTTGGCAACGCCGCCAAGTTATTATTCTGATATTGTTAGAAACCTTGGAGCCGCCGGATTAGCTTCTGATTCGCCGCAAAATGATGGCCAAGGCTGGAATCGTCTCATTGTTGAGAAACCATTTGGCTATGATAAAGCCACAGCAAAAGCGCTCAATGCAGAGTTAGGAGAAGTCTTCAATGAAGATCAGATTTATAGAATCGATCATTATTTGGGGAAAGAAACAGTACAGAACATATTAGTTTTGAGGTTTGGCAACTATATTTTTGAGCCGATATGGAACCGGCAGTATATTGACCATGTGCAAATTACCGTCGCAGAAAATATTGGTGTCGAGGGCCGTGGTGGCTACTACGAAGATTCCGGAGCGTTGCGTGATATGATGCAGAATCATTTAATGCAGCTGCTTACACTTACCGCAATGGAGCCGCCAACAGGGTTCAGCGCAAATAGTGTGCGCGATGAAAAAGTGAAGGTGCTGCACGCCATTAAACCAATGGATACATCTACTTTGCTGAAAAACACCGTGCGCGCGCAATACGCCGCAGGTATCACCTCTACCGGCAAATATGTTCCGGGCTATCTTGAGGAAACGGGTGTCGCAAAGCAGTCGAAAACGGAAACATTTGTCAGCGCTAAAGTTGAAATTGATAATTGGCGCTGGGCGGAAGTGCCGTTTTATTTACGCACCGGCAAACGACTGCCGAAACGTGTTACCGAGATTGCCATTCAATTTAAAAGACCGCCATTTTCTCTGTTTAGGAAAAGTGGGGCGGAGGAACTGCAACCGAATATCCTATCTCTTCGTATTCAGCCGAATGAAGGTATATCACTGAAATTCGGCGCTAAATCTCCCGGGCAAGCCATGCGCATCCATGCTGTTAATATGGATTTTCAATATGGCTCTTCTTTTGGGGCAGAGCCGCCTGAAGCGTATGAGAGACTGCTTCTCGACGCTATGCTTGGAGATTCAACCTTGTTTACACGCCGTGACGAGACCGAGACTGCTTGGGAATTAGTAGACTCAATTAAAGCGGTATGGGAAAACTTTGATTCCGATACCCCTATGCAGTCCTATGAACCCGGCACGTGGGGTCCGCAGGCGGCAGATAAACTTATAGAAACCGACGGACGCTTTTGGAGGCGATTATAATGATTCAGGCGCCAACACGCCAAGAGGCGCAAAATATACCTCTCGATAAAATTGAAGAATCTCTAGATAAATTATGGGCAGAATCTAACGCAAAGTTAAATACAAATACTGGGTTTGCGCCCGCGCGAAACCGTGTTATGACCTTGGTTGTCTATTCCGGTAATCCAGCGGAAGCGGAAAACGCTGCGCATGTCATCAATAATTTGACTGGGCAGCATCCTTCCCGTTCCATTATCGTCACATTGCTCCCGAACGAAGGCGGGGAACCGGTCAGCGCTTCTGCCGTATTAAATGGCTATTCCGGTCATACCGGTTTAGCTCATGTTCGTTCAGAGCAAATTTTACTTACCCTGCGCGGCTCAGCAACACAGTATGTTTCAAGTATTTTGTTGCCATTGCTGCTTCCCGAACTGCCAACTTTTGCTTGGTGGATTGGGCCGTTGCCGAAAAATGATATCGCTAAATCTCTGTCGGATATCAGCGATCGCGCAATTTTAGACAGCTCGGTGTTTGCTGATCCCGAATTTGATTTGGTTCGGTTAGCGGAAATGGTGCGCGAACAGCATGTGCAGCACAGCAACCGCACGGCGTTCAGCGACTTTAATTGGTTTCGCATTGCTTCATGGCGCGAATTAACTGCGCAGTTCTTCGATTCCGCTAAATATCAGAACTATTTGCAGGGCATTGAACGTGTAGAAATTGAATACGCCATTGATGACTCGCATCCGCATAATTCTATTCAGGCGTATTTATACGCCGGCTGGCTGGCTTCTCGGCTGCATTGGCAGCAATATACCAGGACACGCTCTTCCCGCGGCTCTACCAAAATTGGCTTAAAAAACATCGCCGGAGATCCGGTTACCGTAGAAATGATTCAGCATAAAATGGATGAAGTAGCTGATTGGTGGGCAGCTTCTAGCGCTGAATTGGCGCTTCAAGACGGCGAAGCTCAGCAAGTTACTGCTTCAAATAATCTGATTTCAGGCTCTTTAATTCGTGTTACAATCTCTTCCCGCTTTGACGGCAAATTAACCGTTTTTGCCATTGAACGTAAAGAATATGGCCGCAGCGCTTTTGCCAGCATAAATACTGATGGCGCTATTGTCTCCGATAGATATGTCTCCTTAGACGCAACCGGCGAATCCGCGCTTTTGCATAAACAATTGGGTATATTTGCCCGGAATATGCTGTTCGATGAATCGCTGCTTTCTGCGCATTCTCTCATTTCTATCGATGGCGTACATTTCGGAAGGTAGGTTTCGTTATGTCTGATGAACACGGAATTGTTCGTGTCAGCGTAAATCATGATGCGCTCATTCAGGATACGGCTCGGTTGTTTCAAGAAGTTGTTGCAGCGTCTGTCCGGGATCACTCCCGGGCAGATGTTGCGCTATCGGGCGGCTCTACTCCTCGCGCGCTCTATGAGCTGCTGGAGA
>JAKAOI010000178.1 GCA_021812265.1 Chloroflexota bacterium
CGCTGCGGGGGGGGGGGTGATAAAATGTGCATTCTTTCGCATAGTAATTCTCCTATTATGAATGGTATATATAGGGTATTCATTGCATTTTATAGTACATTATCAGGAAGTATTTTCACTTTCCCATTTATAAAAACAAAATGAAATCCTATAGTTACTAGTATACACAATATTGATCAGATAGTCAAGGAGAAGAAAATAAAGGAAGCAGTGAAAAAATTTCGGATATAGAGGCGCTCTGCGGGAGTGAAGTGGCTTATGCGCGAAGAAATAGCAATCGCGACACAGCCAAGCGCATTGGTAAAGAAGTTACTAGCGCCAAACGATGCAATCGAGTCATGATATACTTCAACTATGAATGATCAGCACAATAAAACAACAGCAGCAGAAGAACAGCAGCAGCATGAACAGCAGGGGATATCTTTAGCCACGCCGGATGATTGCGCCTGCGCTATAGAAAGTGTTCTCTTTCTTGCCGGACGGCCAATCGATATTGCGGAATTGCAAAAAATATTACGAGTTCCGGCGGATTTAGTTTTGGAAGGGATTAGCGCTTTAGCGCAATCTTTGGAAAACAGCCGGCGCGGCATCCGTTTGCAGCGCGCCGGTTCGCTTGCCCAATTGGTTACAGCGCCGGAAACCGCCGTGTACGCCGCAACGGTATTGGGTATGCCGACGCACGCAAAATTAACCGTCGCTACCTTGGAAACATTATCCATTATCGCCTATCGGCAGCCAATTACCAGATCGCAGTTAGAGATGATTCGCGGAGTAAACAGCGAACGCGCAGTAACTTCGTTAACACAGTATGGTCTGGTAATGGAAGTTGGCCGCGCTGCAACGGTGGGCCGGCCAATTTTATATGGCACAACGCTGGAATTTTTGCAGCGTTTTGGATTAACCAGTTTAGATTCTTTGCCGGCTCCCGAAGGTATTGATGAGTTGGAGGAACGGCGCCGAAAAGACGCCGCCGCAATACGTCAGGCGGCGTTGCTGACGGAGACAACAGATCAGCAGAATCAATAATCAAGGAATTGGGTCGGCGTCTACAATGCGGGCGTTTACTTCACTGCTTGGGCGCTCTGCGGCTGTTGACGCAGCGTTTGCGGCAAAATAACGGCTTTTCCGCGCGTCAGGCGCGCCGAGAGCTAAAATCGCTAAAATTGCCGGCGCGCTCAGCGTCATTTCCGGCGCTGTTAGGTTGCCTGACAGGAAAAGAGCTAAACCGATGATTGCCAAGACTGCGCCAAAGCCTAACCCAATCCAGCTCATACCGCGCGGGTCCGCCAAAGAATAGAAAAAGCCGTATGCGCCTTCTTTACTGCTGATGGCGTCTTTGAATCCATGGGCAATGAACCAAAACCCTGCCAGCAGCGCGGCCAGCGCGCTCCCTTGCAGAATTGCCGGCGAAGCAAGAAATTGCGCGCTGAGTGTTGTTATGGGCGAGGCAGTTGGTAAAATTGCCGGCAAAGCTATCAGCGCGTATACACCGGCAGCGCCCATTGCGGCTAAGGCAAGACTGCGCCGACGCTGGCCATATGGATGAATGATGTGTTTCATAACGCTCACTTTTTCCAACTATATTGTGTTATCAGGTGCGGCGCCCGGCTGATAACTTTTATTACCATAATCCACTGAGAAGACGGCCCGTTGATAATTTGCGCGCCGCGCTCTGCCGCCATCCGTTGTACCCATGCGTCTTCCGGAAAAGCTGATATAAATGTTCCCTTGCCAACCGGCCGGCCGCCAAGCTGAATTTGAAATGGCGCCGCGGCAGCCAGTGCGGCTTTGTTAATTGCCTCGGCCGCTAATTCAATATCCCATGTGAGAAACAAATTTGTATGAATGGTTTCGCGCAACTGCGCCTGCATAAAGTCACTGGCCAGCGCGCCGATTCTGTCTTGCTTGAGCGCAGATAATACATCGCCGCTGTGGGCTTCAATGTATTGCAGAAACTTTTCAATCAGTTCATCTTCATGCGCTTGGCCGCGAACGCGAAAATATAATTCATTTGGCTCATAGGCGTCCCAAATTCCATCAGATGTTACGTATATCTTGCGTTCGGGAGCGGCGGCGGCAAGATCGGCGTGCAGCTCTTCAGCGCTGCGAATCAGCCGTTCGGCGGCGTAGTCTATATCTTTGCTCCAAATGGCAATAAACGATTTTGCGCGCTCTACATCGGCGTGCAGATTTTTTATCAGCGTATACATCATGTCGCGTTCGTTTAATTTAACCCACGCCAACCATTGCAGCTCGCGCTGCGCCATCAGTTCCTGCTGTCTTTGTCGTAAAATTATTGCTTGAGTAAATGGCAGCAGCAACACTAAAAAATAGATAAGGCATAATACGCCGGCGCTGAGCAGCGCGCCATTTGGGCCGCTTAGCGCCGCAGCAATTGGTTTTGCAATAGTCATGCGCTGTAACGCTCGGCCAAGCGGGTGGGCAAACGCTGCCGCTGCCGCAATTAACGCTACAGCGGTGACTGCCAGTGTCGCCGGTTTGGGAGTTCTTTGGAATTGCCGGGCAATCACATCCCGCGCCATGGCTTCGCTGCTCCGCGGCAACCGCGGAATAATTGCGCTTTCCGGCGGTGGCGGCGAAATGGGTGTTCCTTTGCGGGGATGCATGCGCCGCAATTTTGCTTCATACTGAATATGTTCTTGTTCCAGATCTTTCGATTGCCGGCTGCGAGAATCTTCAATTAATTCCAGTTCGGTGTTCAATATTTCCAGCAGCGCTTCCGTAAAGGCTTCTGTGCGGGCGGCGCTTTGCGGGCCAAGCGTGCGCCAGCGGATAATGTTTTCTAAGTCTGCCGCCAGCTCTGCTTGTTTATCGGTGTAGGTTTTGCCGGTAAGCGCAATCCACTGCTGCGAAGCCTGCGCAGTTTCCACTTCGTATTGCGCCAGAAGATTCCAAAAATGCTCATCATCCAGCAGCAAAGCAGGTCTTTGTTCCCAGCGGGCAAATATACCGGATGGATCCGGATCGGTTGCGCTCAGAGCAAGGCCGCTCCAAGAAATTTTGGCGCCGGTTTCATCTTTGCGCGGCGGCAGTTTGTGTGGAATAGCATAATAATCGGGAAATAACGCAGCGCGCAGCGTGTGAGACAGCCACATCTCGGCGTCGCGCCTCGCCTCTTCTTTCAGCCGCGTATGGGTTTGGGGGGAAATGGCTCCGGCTTTTTGGCCGATAAGTCCCCGGCGTAAAAGCACGTCTGCGGAAAGGCGCAGCGCAATATAACTTAATAGCAGCCGATCCGGTGTTGTAATGACGCTCGTTCCCACTGAGCCGATTCGCAAAAGCCCGTCAGAATCGGCCGGTGCGGCTGAAAGATCCAGCAAATCCCGCATTTGCGGATTTTCCAGTACGCCGGCCGCGAACATTGCAAAGATGGCTTGCGAAGCGGCGTGGCGCAATTCACTCCGTTCTTGGTAGCGTCCCGTTTCATCCCATGCGTCGAAGAAAAAAGTGTACAGCAGCGGCGGCTCACCGTCGCGCCACGAAAGCAAATCGTTCCACGGTTGGTTTTGGGCTGCTTGCAGCCATTCTTTGCCGGTTTCCGAACCGATATTTGGGCCGGAGGATGGCAAAACTGCCGGATTTGCGGGCGGCAGGGCTGAGATAAGCGCCGCATAGCGATGCACATAAATATGCGGGCCGATGGCCGCCGAAACTGTTGCGGCGGATTTTGCGGCGGCGCTGAGCAGCGGCGCGTTTGCTTCACCGACAAGAATCAATTTTATTTCATTTGGCAACAATGAAAAGCCGCCGGAAGCCAATCTGTCGGTGGAACCGGTATGCGAAGCTTTTTGCAATGCGGAAAGCAAAGCGTCTTGAAACGGTCTTGGTGTTCCTATCGCCAAAGCGTTGGAGTTGGGGACTTTTTGGGTTGCCGCGGGATCAAACGCCTGAGCGTTTTGCGCCGCAATCAAGGCTTGCGCGCGGGCAGATTCTACCGGCGCCGCCGTAAGAGTGTCTGCTGCGCCGGTAACACGCAGCAAAACGGCGCGCGACTGAATGTAGGTATCTACCATAGTTAAGAGCGCAAGAAACTGCGCGCCAATATATTCCGCTTCATCATCCAATAACAGTAAAACCAACGGCGCCAGCGGAGTCGAACTGTTTGCTTGCGTCAATCCCTTAATCCCCCTATGGTGTAAAATACAAATCCGGCGTTGGCGGCGCAGGGTGTATCCAGCGTATGAGACAAGGAATACACCGTTTACAGCAACCGACAATATAGACCTGAATCTTGAAAAGGAATAAGAGGGAATTTGGGGATATCCCAAAACTTGTCATGGGGCATGCCGCCCCATGCGCCCCTGCTTATGCTTTGCTTCCTCTTAGATCTATAGTATGGCAAAAAGAAAATCCTGTCAATTGATGGCTCGCCTTTCAATGCGATCTATCAAATTGCGCGGAGATGGCGCCGGCGCGTCGCTGGATGCGTTGGTTTGCGCGCGTTCCGTCAAGGGATCGGAAAACTCATTGGGATTGGTGATGATTTCCTGCAGCGCGTCGCAGGTAAAAACCGGAATGCCGCCTTGGGTATCCCACATTTTTTGTCTGTCGCGCAACGCTTTTACGCAGCCGCCTGCCGCGTCGGACAAATATGGCGCGGCGCTGACGCTGACGCCATGATGACTGAACAGCAGCTGCATGCGATACGGATCATTGGAAGCCATAAATTCACCCGTTGGTGTATAGCCTGGGCCGCGTTCGCCAAACCCACCAACGGAGGCGCGGGAGCGTTCCACCCATTGCCGTTCGTGTTCCCCTTCATAATTGGCGGCAATGTGCGCGCGGACCTCTAGCTGGCGATGCGCTTGGTCGCCCCACAGGCTGGGGTCGTGCCGCAGGGTAGAACGCGCGGTCGCCGACATCCAGCGGAAGTGATTTGCTAAGGCAGCGTCTTGCTGTTCGCGATCTCTGGGGTAAATCAGTTGGATTGCCTCTAGAAGTCTGGAAGAGCTTAATTTATTGCGGTAGGCAAGTGTCATATCATCCATAATTTGGTTGGCTTCGGCGGCGGCGGTTTGCCTTGCTTCGCGTTCGTCGCCGGTTAAAGCGGCAGCCATAGCGGCAGAAGCTTTGCGCAGAATGCGATCGGTTTCGCCGGTTGAAACGGCGGTATCCAGCTCGTCGATATCGTTTGCTTCACGCAGCGCGGAATGGTCGAACACATTGCGGCGGTATGGGTGTTCTTGTGTTAACAAGCCGCGCATTTCCGGAGCGTCGTAGTGGTCGGCTTCCCAGCGTTGCTGAGTAAAGCGGAGAGTGGATTGCATAACTTCCAGCATGCGCAATCGTTTATCGATATCTTCAATGACAATATCAGCCAAGCTGTTGGTGGCGTTTATGCGATGTTTTTGAAACTCTTCTTGGCAGGCTTGCTGGTAGTATGCCTTGCGTTTCCGCTCATTTTCGGCGGCCAGCATATCCGGCCCCATGCGCTGCATGACGGGAGCGCCGGCAAATGTCAGCTCTTTCACTTTTTTATACTCGGCGGAAAAAATTTCCAGTGCGCTTTGCAGTCGCGCTAAAGATTTGTTAAAGGAAGGATTGGCGCACAGCGCATCCAGCGCGGCTAGGTGATCTTTTATTGCAGCAGAT
>JAKAOI010000179.1 GCA_021812265.1 Chloroflexota bacterium
ATAAAGGCCGCAAATAGGGCAAGCAACAGGAATAGGCCATTTTTGCTGCTTGCCGCCAATAGAGTAAGTGTTCCTGCAAATATAAACCATCCGATAAAAGCGATCGCGTCTTTTTCGGTTCGGAATTTGCCAATATTATAATCCATAGGAATCAGCGGCCTTTGGTAAATTCAACTGGCGCAATAACCGACGCGATGATTTCGGTGATAACATCTTTTGCGCCGGAAGTTCTTCGGCGGATGCTGCTTTTCATAATCAGCCGATGCGCAAGCACTGGCGCCGCCATTTTTTTTACATCATCAGGCTCTACAAATATTCTGCCATTCATAAAAGCCCATGCTTCGCACATGCGATACAGCGCAAGGGTTGCGCGCGGGCTGGCTCCTAATTCAATCAGCGGGTGATTGCGTGTTCCGCGGATGATTGCAACTAAATAGCGTTCAACATCCGGCGCCCAAATAGCGGTTCTAATCTTTTGCTGCATGCGCATAATATCGTCGGAGAAGGAAACCGCTTCAATTGTTTCCAACGGCTCTTCTGTTTTGAACCGGCGTGTCATAAACAATTCTTCTTCTTCTTCCGGATACCCCATTTGCGCGCTGATAATAAATCTATCTAACTGCGCTTCCGGCAGCGGAAATGTGCCTTCCATTTCTACAGGATTTTGTGTGGCAATGGCCATAAATGGCTCGGGCAGCCGCATTGTGTCTCTGTCTACCGTCACTTGCATTTCTGCCATTGCTTCCAGCAGCGCAGATTGCGTGCGAGGGGTTGCGCGGTTAATTTCATCAAAAAGCAGCAGTTGGGTAAATATTGGACCGTTTCTAAAAATGAAGTTATTTTGTTTTTGGTCATAATAGCTTACGCCGGTGACATCGGTTGGCAATAAATCAGGTGTGCCTTGGATACGCTGAAACTGCATTCCCAGTGATTTCGCCAATGATTTTGCCAGCATTGTTTTTCCGCTGCCCGGATAATCATTTATAAGGACATGTCCATTGCTCAGCATGGCGGCGAGCAGCAGATCGATAACTTCTTGTTTGCCAACGATAACTTTGCCGATATTTTCGCGGATTTTTTGCGCCCATTCAAAGACGGATTGCGCATTTGGTGTTGGATTATTCATGATGTTTCCTTGATAAATAAATACTATACAGGCCTTTCGCTTCAGCAGGGAAAATCGAGGGATGTATACGGGGCAGTCGTCCCTTGTACGCGGTTCTGGGGTGTCCCCAGCCCCCTTCTGCTTCAAATACGAGAAACATATGCTGTTCTTTCAAGCGAAAGTCCTACTATACTGATCTGATTTAAATGGGTAATTTTCCCGATAAAAAATAACAGACAACCGCTTAGACGATTGCCGGAAATGAGTGTTTTGCAGGTATTATAACATGACCCTGCAGAATTTGTCATGCTGTCTCTCAGTTAACTCACAAAATTAATATTATGTGATATAGATCAGATACAATAAATGTGGTGAGGGATACAATGTGAGTAGCAGATATGTAAGTAAAAATTTTTTTTGAGTACTGGGCTGGTTTATAAGCAGAAAGGTTCTTTTTATGACGACATGGTGCACAGCCGAAGAAGCGGTTCGTGTTGTTCAATCGGGTAATAGAGTATATGTACAGGGGTTTGCTGTAACGCCGACTCCGTTGCTGCAAGCTTTAACGGCGCGCGGCCAAGAATTGGAAAATGTAGAAATTGTGCATTTGCACACCTATGGCCCAACCCCATATACCGATCCTCAGTGGGCGGGGCATTTTTTGCTGCGAGCTATATTTGTGAGCGATAACACGCGGCAGGCAATTAATTCTGGGCGGGGAACGTATACCCCCATATTCCTTTCGGATGTTCCGGCAACGTTTCGCCACGGCGGCGAAATGGCCATTGATGTTGCGTTTATCCAAGTATCGCCACCCGACAGCCATGGGTGCTGCTCTTTGGGTCCTGCGGTAGACGCTACATTGGCCGCAGTAAACCACGCAAGGCATGTAGTGGCGTTAGTGAATCCGCATGTTCCCAGAGCGCATGGTATGGGATTCATCAATTTTTCCAGAATAGAGTATGCCGTGCACTGCTCGGATCCGTTGTATGTAACTGATGTTGTGCGTCCGAATGATGTACAGAGCCGTATTGGCCGCTATACAGCTGAATTGATAGAAGATGGCGCAACCCTGCAGATGGGTATTGGCGCTATTCCCAACGCTGTGTTGTCAGAACTGGGGGATCGCCGCAATTTAGGCATTCACACAGAAATGTTTTCTGATGGTGTTATTAATTTAGTGAAAAAAGGAGTAATTACCGGCGCGCGTAAGAAGCTGGATCCGGGGAAGATTGTCTCTTCATTTGCCATTGGGTCCCAGGAACTGATGGATTTTATCGATGATAATCCGATGGTTGAATTTTATCCGTTTGATTATACGAATGATTCACATATTATCCGGCAGTTCGATCATATGGTGTCTATCAACAGCGCTATTCAAGTAGATTTAACCGGCCAAGTGTGCGCGGAATCTATTGGAACATATATTTACAGCGGTGTGGGCGGGCAGATGGACTTTTTGCGCGGCGCAGCGCTTTCGCCAAATGGCAAGCCGATTATTGCGCTTCCTTCTACAGTTTCTGCAAAAAGAATGGCCGATGAAGATTTAGACGCTATGATGCAAGAACCGATTGATGGGCAAATTTCGCGCATTACGCCGTTTCTTGCCCCAGGAGCCTCGGTTACTACAACGAAAGCGCATTTGTATTATGTTATTACCGAATATGGCGTTGCCTATTTGCATGGCCTTAGCCTGAAAGATAGAGCGCTGAAATTAATTGAAATTGCGGCGCCGCAATTCCGAGAGCAGTTGGAACGCGCTGCGTTTGCTAATAAACTGTTGGCGCGGTAAACGCTTGCGGAAATAACCGGTTTCATGTTACGCTGTAGCCATAGGCGCTTTCTTTTTTAGGCGTTTTTGGCAATGTTTAGCGCGCTCCTTTTATAGTTTTTGCGCGTATAAAGCGCCGCTATATGCGAAAATAATTTGCCGGATATGAAAAACGCTGATTTTGTCTCGATGTGGAGGCCAATGTATGGCAATCTCTGATACTCATAACCATGCCGGGCCGCGTGTGGTGCGCGCGCCGCACGGTTCCGAAATATCCTGCAAAGGCTGGGAACAGGAAGCGGCGCTGCGCATGCTGATGAATAACTTAGATCCCGATGTTGCGGAACGCCCGGATGATCTGATCATCTATGGGGGATCGGGAAAAGCCGCCAGAAACTGGGAAAGTTTTGACGCAATTGTGCGCACGCTGCGCCGTTTGGAAAATGATGAAACCTTGCTGGTGCAGTCGGGAAAACCTGTAGGTGTATTTACCACATCACCGGATGCGCCGCGTGTGTTGATTGCTAACGCCAATTTGGTAGGCGAGTGGAGCAATTGGGATGAGTTTCGCCGTTTAGACGCTCTTGGCTTAACTATGTATGGCCAGATGACGGCGGGATCGTGGATTTATATCGGCTCTCAAGGCATAGTTCAGGGAACATATGAAACGTTTGCCGAGGCGGCGCGCCAATATTTTGGCGGATCTTTAAAAGGAACGATAACGCTGACCGCAGGCCTTGGCGGCATGGGAGGCGCTCAGCCGCTGGCAGTTACCATGAATGAAGGTGTATGTATTGCTGTAGAGGCAGACGTCTCACGTATTCAGCGCCGGATCGATACCGGATATCTGGATGAGATGAGCGATTCGCTGGAGGACGCATTGGCTCGCGCCGAGGCGTATAAAAAAGCGGGAATTGCAAAATCAATTGGGCTGCTGGGCAACGCTGCGGAAATTCACCCAGAATTAGCGCGCCGCGGCTGGGTTCCCGATTTAGTTACAGATCAAACTTCAGCGCACGACGCCTTAAACGGCTATATACCGGCGCATTATTCATTGGAAGCCGCCGCCGAACTTCGCACAAATAATCCTGCAGAGTATGAAAAGCTTTCTGTAGCGTCGATGGGTGAACATGTTAAGGCAATGCTGGAATTTCAAAAACAAGGCTCGGTTACCTTCGATTATGGCAATAATATTCGCGGGCAGGCGCTCAAGGCCGGCGTTACCAATGCGCTAGATTTCCCCGGATTTGTTCCGGCGTTTATACGACCGCTGTTCTGCGAAGGAAAAGGCCCGTTTCGCTGGGCTGCTCTTTCCGGAGACCCGCAAGACATTTTTACTACCGATCAGGAGCTGTTGAAGCTGTTCCCTGAAGACGCTGGCCTGCGCCGCTGGATTACGATGGCCGAGCAGCGCATTCATTTTCAAGGATTGCCGGCGCGTATTTGCTGGCTTGGCTATGGTGAACGCGATAAAGCTGGACTGCTTTTTAATGAACTGGTGCGCGCCGGCAAGGTGAAAGGTCCGATTGTCATTGGCCGCGATCATCTGGATAGCGGTTCCGTTGCTTCGCCATATCGTGAAACAGAAGCCATGAAAGATGGATCAGACGCTATTGCTGATTGGCCAATTTTAAATGCGCTGTTGAATACCGCGTCGGGCGCTTCATGGGTTTCGGTGCATAATGGCGGAGGTGTTGGTATTGGCTATTCGCTGCACGCCGGTATGGTAGTTGTGGCAGATGGCTCTGAGCGGGCGGCGCAGAAATTGCGTCGTGTGCTTACTAATGACCCCGGCACTGGTGTTATGCGGCATGTAGACGCCGGTTACGAAAAAGCTCAAAACGTTGCCCGTGAACGTGGGGTAGATATTCCCATGTTGGATGAGTAATGGTATGTATTGTTTGTGGTTGAGTTATTTATAGATCTGAACCTTGAAAGGGAATAAGAAGGAATTTGGGGGCGCTCCAAAACCCTGTTTTGGGGCCTGCCCCATATCCCGTTTATACATTTGTTTCTGTTCAGATTTTTATTGAGAATACAGAAAGGATAAAATTTTGCACATTCTCGGATATATCCTTGCATAGAAATGTTTTTATAAATCGAGCACCAGTTGTATAGATATTTGTGCAATTAAAGAAAATAAGGGGAAATTATATGGATCCAACGAGTCAGTCACCGGAGCAGTCATCGGCAACTGCGCCGCAGTTTTCGCAACAAAATGCGCCGCAGAACCCTAATCCCGCAGAAATACCGCCATCATATGCGCAGCCATTTCCCTATCCTGCGGATACACAATTTCCACCGCCAAATGGGCAGATGTTTCCTTATCCGATGTATATGACACCAACACAGGATATGACACAAAAAATAAATGGGTTTTCACTTGCTTCCATGATTCTTGGTATTTTGGGTATTCTGTCATCTTGCACTATAATTTTAGGCGGAATATTTGGCGTTCTTGGACTTATTTTTGGAATAATAGGGCTGGCGCAGCAAAAAAGCGGCCGTTTTACGGGCAGCAGTAAAGGTTTTGGCATTGCCGGCGCCATAACCTCTGGTGTTAGTTTGTTGTTGGTTCTTATTTTTGTTTTATTGTTGGTCATTGGCAATGGCAACTATAATTTCAATATTTCAGGATCTTAAATCAGTATACAGTTGAATGTATAGGATTGATGCAAAAGATACGCTAATAATATTGGGAATACGGAAAGGATAAATTTTTTCG
>JAKAOI010000180.1 GCA_021812265.1 Chloroflexota bacterium
CTCGCAATCGATTTTGGTCCGATAGCCGGGCCAGCAGTAGGGATTGATCTGGGATTCATCCGACTGGCAACGTTGAGCACTGGCAAGGAGTTTGAAAACCAAAAACCTCTGCGTCATCTGCTGCTGCAACAACGATATCTCAACAAGCAATTAGCCCGACGAGAGAAGGGCAGTAAAAATTAGCACAAAACGAAAAGCAAACTGGCTCGATTGCATCATCGGATTACCTGCATGCGGGATGACTCGCTGCACAAAATCTCGTATGAACTGTCTGAAACGTGTGGCTTCATTGGGATGGAAGATCTCAATATGAAAGGAATAGCGCAGAATCACAAGCGGACATTGTCAGCATCAAATGCATCGCTGGGAAAACTGGCGAGGTATATTGAAACGAAAGCAGTACGACATGGAACGATTGTGCAGCAGGTGGGAAGATTTTTTCCATCGACCAAACTGTGCCACAAATGCGGACATCTCTGGCAGGATATCACGGAAAAAGACAGGGTATATTGCTGTCAGAATCCGGAGTGTCGATGGCGTGGGGATCGAGACGGGAATGCGGCAATCAATATCTTAGTAGAGGCTTTGTGCTTGGCCTGGTTGCATGAACGCATCTCCGATGCGTTTGCGAGAAGCGCCGTCGCCGGTATTGGCTTAGACGGAGACGTGAAACTTTGCCTGTGGAGATTGGGTAAGACCGGATGAGCTTGCTCTGATGGCGCTGATCGGTGAAGCAGGTACAACAAAAGATTTTCCTTCTTGGTGGTCTTCGGATCCCTTTGGAGTACTTTGATTGGAGCAGATTATGAACGATATGGGTACGGATATCGAACAGCCCGAACACGTTCACAGCCAAACAGCGCTGCGGTTTGGGGCGGCGCTGCGCACAGTTTGGTGGCAGACAGCCATAGTCATATTGTCTGTGGCAGGATTGCTCATATCAATCTATTTAACCAGTGTGCACTACGAACATGTCCCTTTAGTGTGTTCTACAACAGGGTTTATCAACTGCCAGCGAGTAACCAGCAGTCCCTACTCAGTTGTGCCCGGCACAACGATTCCAATTACTATACCGGGTATGCTCTGGTTTATTGTCAGCGGCTCCATTGCCCTATTCAGTCTGCGTGCTTTTGCAGTCAATGGAATAGATTCCCGCAGACTGCGAATTTTTCAGTTGTTTTGGAGCCTATTTGGCATTGCGTTTGTTTTATATTTGATCTATGCTGAGTTTGTATTGCTGCATAATTTATGTGAATGGTGCACCGCTATTCACATAGCAACATTTATAATTCTTATTGCTTCGGCGTATCATTGGCAAAATGCAAAAGACGCCGCGTTGCCGGCGAGCAACCGGGAACATCAAGATGAATATGGCTCCGCACAGTATACTTCTGCGCAGTTAGCCATGATGCGGCGAAAACATAAACATTGACGTGAGTTTGGCTAAGGAAATAGAAAAATGGACGCATTTAATGATTTTTTAGATCATTCCGACTGTTATATCGAACAGTTTCAGCATAAATTGCCGCACCGAGGGCCAGCTGCAACTCGAAAATGCGGCCACTCCGCGTGCGAACCGCACACCATCACATATTATGGAACCGGGGAAGATCCCGACGCAGTGGGAGATTACTGCATGGTATGCTATGGTGTTTATTTAGAAATATGGCCGGATAAAACACTGAAACAAAGCTTTGAAGAAAAACAAGGCGCGTTATAAACATACAAGCGCCTTTACCGGCGTCGGGCTAGTCATTATTTCTATAGGGATCATAACCAAAACTCTCGCGCAGCCATAACGCGCTGCCGCCTTCTGAAGGTTCCGGCGGTAAAACATCTGATCTATCAAGCGGACCTGTTTTTGCCAGCGGTTTGATTATTCGGGCTGAAGCCGAAGCTGACGCTGCTCTTGCAGTAAGCGCTTCTATTTCAGCGCGCAGCCGGGCGCGAATCCATTCCGGGTGTTCAAAACGATTCTCGAAAATTTTCATGGATACACCGGAACCGCCGGAAATAAGAATTTTACTTCCTGTATGGTAGCTTCCAAAAGTAAACCCTGTTTTGCGGCTGATACGAATAACCAGCATAAGGATGGTTCTGCCAATGGTTGCAAATATGTTGTGCGATCGTTCCCCTTCGTTGCGCTGAACATCATAAATATCATTCCACGCTATAAATGTGCGCTGAAAACCACGTTTCACTCCGATTCCATCACGATTGATGATAATTTCACTTTGAACATTCCATCGATAGAGACCATATAAACCACTTATTGTCGCACCCGCAAAACATACCACCGGCCATACCATTACCGATTGCAGCGCAAACCAAATTACTAAACCAACATAAAACAGCGATCCTGCCAATGTAAACATCCACTCCGCCGGGCGTTTAGAAGATTCTGTTGCAATAAACTGCGACGCCAGATCGCTTGTTTCACGCGGCGTTGGCGCATTCAGCGCAACCCGGCGCAAAATATCTGAGCGCAATTGCTGAAAATCTTGCGCAGTGTTCTCTCGAATTTGCAGTTTAGTTCCGTCAGCGCTCCAAAGCGCAATCCAGCGAGTCCATGCGCTGTCACGCATAGAAGTCCATTCGCTTACACCTGCCACATGCTGCCATGCCATACGAAAACGCCACAGCCCATGTTTCAGGATAATTTCATAGGGAGTTGTTACAATTGAGATAAGCAGGCGAATCTGCAGCGCTAAAAACAAAAATAATCCGGCGCACAAAGCAAAAAAAATAAACAGCGCCGCCGCAGCTTCAGGCTGACGCAAAGCAAGCATTTCGCTTCTGATGATAAACGCGCCAGATGTCAATGCGGCCAAGCCCGCGACGCTAAAGCCCCATCCAGCAAAATCGGTTTTACGGTAGGTATTCGTCCGTATTTGCCGTGTGGTAATTGATGAATTCACTATGCCGTTTCTCCTTTTCATATCTGCCATTTTAAATCTGCAGTGGCTTTGTGTCAATAAATATAGGCCTTTGCCAAGGCGCTTATACTACAATGTCTGAGTAAAAACATAGCATAATAGAGTTTAACGTATCCTCAAATTTATTTTCATTCATATTCAAGGTTCAGGTTTATATTAGCAATTTTGAACCAAAGATAGTTTTCCTATGATAGGATATATATTAGGACTTTCGCTTGAAAGAGATTCATATGGTTCTCGTATCCGAAACAAAGGGAGGTCTGGGAACACCCCAGAACCCCGTACAAGGGGCGGCGCCCCTTGTACATCCCCCATGTTCCATGCTGTAGCGAAAATCATGTATATATGCCGATAGCATCGGTAACAAAAATATTCCGGTATATTTCCATAAACCGCGGCGCGCGCTGCAACGAAAGGGTAACTATGGCAGAAATTATCCATGTGCAAAATTTAAAAAAATATTATTCAATTCCAATACGCGGTGAGGGATTGAAAGAATCTATTCGCAGCTTGTTTTTTCGACAAATGCGCGAAGTTCGGGCAATTGATGATATCTCTTTTTCTCTGGAAGAAGGAGAAATTGTCGGATTTTTGGGGCCAAACGGCGCGGGTAAAACCAGCACACTGAAAACATTATCTGGTTTACTGCACCCCTCCGGCGGAGAAGTAAAAACGTTGGGCTACGTTCCGTGGCAGCGCGAACCAAATTTTCTGCGGCAAATTACGCTTGTTATGGGAAATCGCAATCAGTTGCAGTGGGATATTCCCGCGCTCGATTCATTTGAATTGAACCGCGCCATATACAATATTCCCCGCGCGCAATTTGTACAATTGCGTGATGAATTGATGGAACTGCTCGAGCTGAAAGATTTGGCGCAAAAACCAATCCGCAATTTATCTTTAGGGGAAAGAATGAAGATGGAGTTGGTCGGCTCTTTGCTGCATCAGCCCAAAATATTATTTTTAGATGAGCCAACATTGGGGCTGGATGTATCCATGCAGCGAAAAATCCGCGAATTTATTGCGGAATATAACCGGCGCTATGGCGCAGCAGTGCTGCTTACCAGCCACTATATGGCCGATGTAGAAGCATTATGCAAACGGGTAATTATTATTCATCATGGTAAAATTATTTTTACCGGTGGATTAACTGATCTTGCCAATCGTTTTTCTTCACACAAAACAATTACCATAACATTTATTGAAGCTCCGGAACATATAGAAGATTATGGGGAAATTACTGAACGCAACGAAAATACCATTAAAATGCGCGTGAATAAAAATGAAATAGCTGCTGTTTCCGCTTCGCTATTTCAGAAATTCCAAATCAGTGATATCACAATTGAAGAGCCACCGATAGAAGATGTAATCGATACCCTGTTTTCGGCCAAAGATCAGATGTTGGAGCAAACAACTGATGGTATACGTTAATTATTACCTTACGATGATGAAAATTGCCATCATAGAGCAGTTTCAATATCGGGTCGCTTATTATTTTTACACATTTGGCATGATTGCCGAACCATTAATTTATTTGGTTGTATGGACCACAATAGCCAATGCCGGCGGCGGCGTTGCCGGCGGAATGTTGGCGGGAGCGTTTGCTGCGT
Source organism: Chloroflexota bacterium (assembly GCA_021812265.1). Lineage (GTDB taxonomy): Bacteria > Chloroflexota > Ktedonobacteria > Ktedonobacterales > JACDGC01 > JAJYBV01. The sequence continues at coordinate 4,547 of JAKAOI010000180.1, forward strand.
ATTATATTGTTTGGACATTGGTCCGGACAATGAATATTTCGTTTACTCCTTTTGGCTGGGAAGATCGTATTCGGATGGGGCAATTAACCTCTATGCTGCTGAAACCAATCCATCCGATACATTCCGATTTGGCGTTTTTTGGTGGAGAAAAAATACCAAATATTATTATGTGGCTGCCAATTGCAGTGGTTCTTTCATTGATTTTTCACCCGATATTTTCACCGTCAGCGCTGGGTATTATCGTTTTTTTCATCTCCATTTGGCTGGCGTTTATTATCCGCACCATTGCGCTATGGCTTTTGGGTATGATAACCTTTTGGACAACCCGAGTAAGCGCAATTTTCGATTTGTATTTTGCCTTAGAGCTAATACTATCCGGCAGACTTGTGCCGTTATCGCTCTTGCCGCAATGGACGCAAAATATCTCTTTGTTCCTGCCGTTTCAATGGACATTTAACTTTCCCATTGAAACTATTGCCGGCAATTATTCCATTTCACAATTATTGTTTGGTTTGGGAATGCAGATAGTGTGGATTGCCGCAGGTTCTGTGGCGCTGCAATTTTTCTGGAAGCGGGCAATACAGCAGTTTACTTCAGTCGGCAATTAACGCAAAACCTAAGCCCAAACCGTTACCCACGACAAAAACCACTTGACAACCACAGCCACGCATGATACAATATCTATATCACATGCGGGAGTGGCTCAGTGGTAGAGCACTTCCTTGCCAAGGAAGATGTCGCGGGTTCGAATCCCGTCTCCCGCTCCAATACAGTTGCTATGGCAGGTTAGCCAAGTGGTAAGGCAGAGGTCTGCAAAACCTCCACCAGCGGTTCAAATCCGCTACCTGCCTCCCAAGCGCGTTTCTTGTGTTTTGAAAGTTGCAGTATTTGCTGCAGCTTTTTTTTATACCGTCCCAAAAAACTTACCCAAATAGGACACCGTAATGTCATTCTTCAGTGTTCTCTTCTTGGTTCTTTGAGTCAGCAAGAAATGCAAGCATTTCTCGACTTACTTACTCTCCCCAAGCGTGAAT
>JAKAOI010000181.1 GCA_021812265.1 Chloroflexota bacterium
ACCCAAACCGGTGTTTTCCCTGATGGCGATGTGCGAATAATTCGCGCCAACGTAAAGATATACACAAACATCATCAGCCAGTTTACAATGCCGGTTACCCACAATGTATATGGCTGCGGCACCGCCAAAAGCAACACTGATGTTACAAGAATATTAACAAGTGTAATGGGGATTAATATCAGCCACGCATATTGCATCAGCTGGTCGGCGCGCAGACGCGGCAAGGTGGAACGCACCCAAATAAAAACTACTTGCAGCGCATACACTTTTACCAAGAACCAGAAAACGGCAATAAGGTTGAAGACCAAGTCGGCTACAGAGAATATGCCGCCTGGATTGGCGCTGATATGCGCCTGCCAAAACTGCAAATCGGCTCCCGGGCCGGACCATCCGCCCAAAAATAGCACCGTTGCAACGCTGGAAACGATAAGCATGTTGCCATATTCACCTAAAAAGAACATTGCCCAGCGCATGCCGCTATATTCCGTTAGATAACCGGCGACCAGCTCCGATTCCGCTTCGGGCAAATCGAAGGGCGCGCGGTTTGTTTCGGCCAATCCGCATGTATAATAAATCAGCAGGCCCAGCGGCTGGATGAGAATAAACCACAGCCAAGGTGTTTGTAATTGTGCGCCGATAATATCCGAAAAAGAAATGGAGCCGACACCGTTATGCCCTAAAATACTGGTGAGCATCACCACACCCACTAATGAAAGCATGAGCGGCAATTCATAGGAAATCATCTGCGCCGCAGAACGAAGACCGCCGATAAGAGAATATTTACTGTTTGAACCCCAACCCGCCATAAACACACCGATAATATCCAGTGAGCTTAACGCCACGTATAATATCAGCGCTGTGCCGATGGCGCCGGTTGTCATAAAAGGAGAAAACGGCAGCGCCACAAATGCGGTGATAACCGGCGCAAAAAAGACCATCGGCGCTAAAGAAAATATGGCGTTATCCGTTAATTGCGAGCGGATATCTTCTTTCAGCAGCAGCTTCACCACATCCAGCGTAGATTGTAACATGCCCTGTGGGCCATAATGCAGCGGACCAACGCGATCTTGCATATAGGCCATCACCTTGCGTTCCAAATAAACCATAATTACTGCGTTTGTCGCCACAAGCGCAATAAAGAAGACCAGCGTAACAACAAAGTGTACGATAAGAAAGCCTAAGTTCTGAGGCACGGTTGCGTTCTCCTTTAGCGATCGACTTCGCCAAGCACAAGATCGATGCTGCCGAGTATGGCGACTACGTCACCCATTTTATGCCCGCGCATCAGTTCAGGCACAATCTGCAAATTTACGAAAGACGGTCCGCGCATCTTTGCCCGGTAGGGGTATTCGGAGCCATCGCTGATAAGATAGATTCCCTGCTCACCTTTGCTGCTTTCGACGGCGAAATAGGTTTCGCCGCGTGGCGGGCGCAGTTCAATGGGTGTGCGCGTGCAGATTGGTCCGCCGGGCAGTTTGCTCATTGCTTCGCGAATCAGACGGATACTTTCTTTCATTTCATACAAACGGACCATATACCGGCCAAAAGCGTCTCCGTCATAGCGAATAACCGGGCGCACAGCGATTTCGCGATATGCGTCATAAGGATTATTCACGCGCAGATCATAGTTAACACCGGACGCGCGCGCTATGGGGCCGGTTACGCCATAGGCAACAGCCTGTTCGGGAGAAATATAGCCGGTGCCTTGGGTTCGCTTCATAAAAATTTCATTGCCGGTAATCAGCACATCAAATTCTTTCCAAGATTTCTCAAAAGCGTCGAGCCACGTTTCAAGCCGGCCGAGCCAGCCGCTGGGGAGATCGTGCAGTACACCGCCGACGCGCATATAGTTTACGTTAAATCTGCTGCCGCCAAGCTGTTCAAATAAATCTAAAACTCCTTCGCGATCGCGGAAGGCGTATAATACGGGAGTAAACGCTCCAAGGTCCAGCAGGTAGGTGCCGACAGCCACCAAATGGCTTGTAATGCGCTGCATTTCATTTGTAATCAGGCGGATATATTGAGCGCGGCGCGGCGGCTCTATGCCCATCAGCTGCTCCACAGCGCCGGCGTAAGCCGTTTCATTCAGCATAGGGGAAAGATAGTCGGCGTTATCCATATAGCGAATGCCGGCCATATATGTGCGATTTTCTAAAATCTTTTCTATACCGCGATGTAAATAGCCGATAACAGGTGTACAGTGTGTAACCGTTTCGCCTTCCAGCTGCAAAACCAAACGCAGCACACCATGTGTGGAAGGATGTTGCGGCCCCATATTCAGAATCATCTCTTCTGTACGAAAGCCTTCAGCTCCTTCACTATAAGTATGAGATTGATCGACAGTAGACATATTCGGCGTCACTTTCACTCTTTTTTCTTTTCGGCAGCTTTTTGCTGCTCTTCCTGTTCATGCTGCAGCGTATGTTTCCATGTTTGGGTTGGGAAACTGTGCCCATGAAACTGGGTATGGCCGAATGTTGGCGTGCCTGGGTGCAGCCGTTCTTGATCCCCTTGGCTGAACACATTAGCGTTTGATCGGTTTGCGCCCAATCCGCGCAATTGGTCGCCGGAAACAGCTTGCTGCGGCTCTGTTTGTGTAGTAGCGCGATCGTGCAGCACTGCCGGCGTAGTTTGGAAGTCTTTGCGCAGCGGAAACCCTGTGAACATATCATCCAGCAGAATGCGCCGCAAATCGGGGTGCCCGCTGAAAATGACGCCAAACATATCATATGTTTCGCGTTCCAGCCAATTTGCGCTAATCCATACACCAATCAAACTGTCGATAACTGTTGTTTTGGGGGGAAGCTTCGCTTTCAGCTGCATCAGCAAGTTTTGGGATGTAGCGCGCAGGTGATACGCAACTTCTAAATGAGTTTTCATATCCACACCGGAAACACAGGTCAGCAAGTCGAACTGAAGCTGGTCACGCAAATACAGCGCAACGTTATATACATGTTCTGCCGCGACTTCCAGTGAAGGAATGCCGCCGGGCAACATTTTTACAACCATTGGTATCGTTGCTTGCGAGCCAAATGTTGAAAGAACTGCGCGGAGTTCCTGCTGATTAGCCGCCGTTCCGGTATGCGCCGAAGACGGCGTAGGGGGCAGAGGCATCGATGGAATTAAATCCATTTTGTTACTCCTTTACGCCATGCGTATATCAAACCTAAAGCCAGCACTACAATAAAGAACGTTATTTCCGCAAATCCGAACCAGCCTAAGTTTTGAAAGATAACGGCCCAAGAAATGATAAATACGATATCTACATCAAACGCCACGAACAACAGAGCAAAAATATAAAAGGCCAGCGGATATTGCACCCACGCTGAGCCGATAGTAACTTCACCCGATTCATATGTTTGGCGTTTCGCTGGCGCCTTGCGTTTTTTCAGCAGCAGCGCCGCTATAATCCGCGCAGCCCCGGTTGCGAGCAGTACAAATCCTGCCCCTACAATAAAAAAAAGGGCCACATATAAATAATTCAATGCAACCATGGCATTAATTGCTCCAAAAAGATAGTAATGCATGCATTACCACATGTTGTTGCGCTTGCCGTATAAAAGAACCGCTTCCGGAGATTGCTCCCGAAGCCTTACGCTCTTTCCGCAAGCGTAATTGTACGTTTCCGTCTAAGCTGACGCCGGAAACAGCGCTTACAACCAACTCATTGTTGATTCATTGCTCCATCCGGGCTAAGCGTAGAGAGATGCAACCAAAATATTGATCGCGGCGTTTAAGTCTCTGTTCCCTCGCCAAACTCAGGCTGGAAATTGCTTTCAATACACGTTTGGACTTTTCCCGCGTGATCCTTAAAATGAACTGTCTGTCTCCATTATAACACGCTTGCAGAGCGCTTACCAAAATGTAGCTATCACCCGTTTATTACCGGCAATCGCCAAGATATCACACCCACCATAGTTCTTACGCCAAGTTACACTTCATAAAAAAGATTCGCGGCGTTGTTTCCCATCGGCTGTTCCTGATGAGCCTGATAAGCAATTGTGTAAGCGGATCCGTGTATCATTTCTAGTTTACAAGGCTGCTATCTTCCGTTCTTCCGTTTATGCTTCAAATGGATTTTTCACCAGCATGGCGTTGCCGACTAAAGAGCCGGGTGTTTGTGTGGGTGATGGAGCCGGTGTGGATGACGGCGAGCTGTTTGGCGTTTGTTCTTTTGGCAGCGGAATAAGGCCCATTTCAATTTTCTGCGTGATGATGCGAATATCGGCGTTGTCTATTTGCTGCATTGTTAAGGCGCCGGTATGAAGCGCATTGGTAAAAGTATTAATAATCTGCTGCACTTGGTCTGGAGTATGCGGCCCCATCAGCACATCGGCGCCTGCTTCTGCCGCCAGCAAAGCTGCCTGATCGATTGGGTATTGCGCGGCGATCGCCGACATATCTAAGCTGTCGGTAACTATTAATCCCTGAAAACCGAGTATATTCCGCAATAAGCCGGTAATAATTTTTTGTGACAATGAAGCGGGATATTTTGCGTCTATTTCGGGCAGCATTTCATGCGTGACCATGATGGCGTGAACATTGCCCAGCGCAATTAAATTGCGATACGGCAAAAATTCATTGGCGTATAGTTCTGGCTCAGATTTATATACTACCGGCAAGCCAAGATGAGGATCTGTGGCGGAAGAGCCAAGCCCCGGAAAATGCTTTAACACGCCTATAACCGTATTGCTGCTTTGTAAACCTTCCAAATAACTGTTGGCCATCTGCGTAATTACGGTAATATTTCCCGAAAAAAGTCTTCCGATAAGCTGGGGATTATTGATACCCGGTTCTTGAATATCTACCACCGGAGCCAAATTAAAATTAAAGCCAAACCGCAAAAAATCTTGCAGCGTTTGTTTCCCGTCGTTGTAAGCCACTGTTGCGCTGTCGGCGGCGCCCATTTGCGGCGCGCCGGGGCGGTATCCCACTAGCGGCCCCAGCCGATTTACCGCATATCCTCCCTCTTGGTCTGTAGCAATAAACAGCGGCAAATACGCATCTTTTTGCAAAGACGAAGTTAAACTGATGACCTGTTGCGGCGACTGTATTGCGTCGCCAAAGGCAATAACAGCGCCGACATGATATTGTTGGATCATCTGAATTTCATCAGTGGAATATGTTGGTCCGATCAGCTTAATCATGATCATTTGGCTGATTTTATCGGGTGTGGATAATGAATTAACAATTAACGCCGCATATTCAGCCGGAGTAATTTGATGGGTTGCAGCGCCTGTTTGTGTTGGCACAATCGGCAATTTCACTTTTTGCGCCGGTTCTATTCCGGCGAGCGCCTGCTGAAAAAGCGCCTGTTGCGAAACGACGCCGCGAAAAATTACAATGCTTAATACCAAAATAGTTAAAATCCAGCGATAGCGCGCTTGTGATAAGCTGCGCTGCGGATAATCTGCGCTATTGTGAGGCAAATTCATATCAATTATTCCTTTTTATCCATCCCGGGAAACGTGACGCAGCGGAAGATTATTCAGGCATAGCATGCGCCGCGCCGGCGGCAATATTTATATGCAGATATACAGAAAACAGATGA
>JAKAOI010000182.1 GCA_021812265.1 Chloroflexota bacterium
AAATACCATCGATCTGAATGATCGGCCCTACAGCGATCCCTTTTATTGGGCGGCGTTTCAGGTGTATGGCTGGTAACCCAAAGCATGGGGGCTGCCGGCTCCTGACCGCAGAGGCAGGGAGCCGGCAATTGTAAGCAAGAGCGCGGGGGAGTTGGAGACTGCTTCGCGCTTTTGCAGTTGTGTTTTATAAAAGTGTAGTCATTATAATTCCGGCGCGGTTTATGCGAGAGCCGTATTGTGGTATCATACATAATAGGTGGCGTAACGCCATTTTCTTTCAATTGAACACATACCCGGAGAATATCCCCCTGCGGTATACGCAGACGGGGACAATTTTTGTTGGTAGTTTCTTTTTGTTAATCTTGTAAAGCAGTTGGTTTTGTTGTCATGAGTTTGCGCGGTTTGCTGCCTATTTTAACGCACCGGCCAGAGATGAACTTGCTGTGTGAAAGCGTATTGCGTTCCAAAAATGTTAAATCTGCCGATGGCGCAGAACCGCTGATTGTATATGGCATGCCGGATGCGGCAAAAGCCTATTTTATTACATCGCTGTGTTCTGCTTTGCATAAACCCGTTATCTATATTGCCGCTGATGATGACCGCGCGCGCGCATTTACGCAAATTGCCGCCGAATTGCGGGGAGTTCGGGAAAACTCGCCGGATCCGGCGGTGTTTCTGTTGCCATCCCGGCCGGCGCTGCCGTTTGAACGGTTGATGGCGAACCCGCACATCACCCGTGAACGCATGTCGGCGTTGCTGGCGATGTTTCAATCACAAAATAGCAAAGACCGCGCTTTTCCTAACGGCGCGCCGATATTTGCCGCGTCTGTCCGCGCGTTAACCCAGCCGATTATTCCCGCGGATGAATTTGCCGCCGCCACATTGGCGATTCGTCCCGGCATAGAAATAGATTTTTCGAGCCTCACCGCAAAATTGATTGCGTTGGGATATGAATCGGTTGCCGAGGTGGAAGAACCGGGCCAGTTCAGCAAACGCGGCGGGTTAATCGATATTTTCCCGTCATCGCGGCCAAGGCCGATACGCATTGAATTTTTTGGCAATACCGTTGAGTCGGCGCGTACATTCGATCCGGAAACGCAGCGATCCCTAAACGACGCTGGATTGTTTTTTATACCGCCCGCGCATGAAGCGCTGCCGACGGCCGGAGTCGATGCGGCAAGACAGCTGAAGCTGCTTTCCGTTGCGGCAATGTATCCCGATGCGCTGGATCGCTGGCGGCGCGATGTAGATATGCTGACAGAGCGCAGCAGTTTTGACGATATTGCCCTGTATTTGCCATATTTGCATCGCAGCGCGGGTCTGCTGGACTATATCTCTGCCGACGCCGTTATGGTATTGGATGATATCGAACATTTGCAGACAATAACGCTGGATTTGCGCGACCAAGCGGCGGCGTTGCGGCAAAAGCTGATCCATGACGGCGAAATTCCCGAAGAGCTTCAAGCGGCGTGGATCGGCTGGGACGCGATTTTCTCTGAACTGCAAAACCATCGCTGCCTGCGCTTTTCTGCGCTGAACCAAGATGTCGCCGGGCGCGAAGCCGCTTGGGGCAGCGGCGTTGGCGTCGATTTTTCCCCTGCAGATAGTTTTGGCGCAAAACTGCGGGCGTTTGCGCTGGAAGTTCGCAAAGAACTGAATGAACGGCAGCGAGTGATTATAGTAACCGATCAAGCCCGCAGAATTTCAGATCTCTTTCATGATGAAGATATTCTTGGGGCAAACACCATCCTGACGACACCGGAGATCGATATCGCCGATCCCCCGGAAACCGGGTCGCTGACTGTTGTGTATAATACGCAGCTGAAAGAAGGCTGGAAAAGCCGTTCTCTGGCTCTTACCGTTTATACCGACGCAGAGATTTTTGGCTGGGCAAAACGCAAAACCGAGAAGAAAACGTTTTCTAATTCGGCGGCGTTTTTGCAGGAATTGAAGATCGGCGATTATGTAGTTCATGTTGATTTTGGAATCGGCCGCTTTGACGGCCTGACAAAAATTACCACCGATGGAGCCGAGCGCGAATACCTGCTTATTCAGTACGCGGGCACGGATCGCTTGTATTTGCCGACCGATCGACTCAACCTGATTACACGCTATATTGGCATGGGCGACGCCGTTCCCACATTAAACAAAATTGGCGGCGGCGAATGGGTTCGCGCCAAAGAACGCGCCAGCGCCAGCGCCAAAGATATTGCGAAAGATTTGCTGCGGCTGTATAGCGCGCGTGAGGTCAGTGAAAGGTTGCCATATCCTTCAGATGATCAGCAGCCATGGCTGCAGGAACTGGAAGACTCTTTTCCGTTTGAAGAAACACCGGACCAGGCGCGGGCGATTGAAGAAGTGAAAAGTGATATGGAGCAGCAAAAACCGATGGATCGGCTGGTTTGCGGTGATGTTGGATATGGCAAAACAGAGGTTGCGCTGCGCGCCGCGTTTAAAGCGGCGTTGGATAGCCGGCAAGTCGCCATTTTAACTCCTACAACCGTGTTGGCGCTGCAACATTTCAACACATTTCGCGAGCGCTTAAAAAACTATCCCCTTCGGGTAGAATTGCTGAGCCGGTTTCGTTCCGCAAAAGAGCAGAAAGATGTGTTGCTCAGCTTGGCTTTGGGTCAAACAGATATTGTTATTGGCACGCACAGGCTGCTTTCTAAAGATGTTGTTTTCAATAATTTAGGGCTGATCGTTATTGATGAAGAACAGCGGTTTGGCGTAGAGCATAAGGAACGACTGAAACAGTATCGCACCGAGGTGGATGTGCTGACGTTGACGGCAACTCCCATTCCTCGCACGTTGCATATGGCGCTGGTAGATGTTCGCGATATGAGCGTTATTGAAACACCGCCGGTTGAAAGGCTGCCCATTCGGACGATGATCCGTGAAAGCGATGACACCATTATTCGTGAAGCTATTTTACGCGAAATAGACCGCGGCGGACAGGTGTTTTTTGTAAATAACCGGATTCGCGGCATTCAGCAAATTGCGCAGCGCCTGGAAATACTTGTGCCCGAAGCAAAAATTGTTGTGGCGCACGGCCAAATGGATGAGGAAAAGCTGGAAAAAGTGATGTTGGATTTTGCCGCCGGCAATTTTAATGTTTTGGTGTGCACCACCATTATTGAAAATGGGTTAGATATACCGAACGCGAATACAATTATTATAAATAACGCCGGCAATTTTGGCTTATCACAGCTCTACCAGCTTCGCGGGCGGGTTGGACGCGGCGCGCTGCAAGCGTATGCTTATTTCTTATATCATCAAGGCACAAAGCTGCAGCCAAACGCGGAAAAACGCCTGCGGGCAATTTATGAAGCAACGGAATTAGGCTCGGGCTTTCGCATTGCGATGAAAGATCTGGAAATTCGCGGCGCCGGCAATTTATTGGGCGCCGAACAATCGGGTAATATGAATTCAGTTGGGTTTGATTTATACTGCCAATTGCTGGCTGAAGAAGTGGCTGCGTTGCAGGGCAGCCCATATCAGCAGTCGCAGAAAACCATGGCCGAGATTACGATCGACGCGCCCATTTCAGCGTATATTCCCGATAGCTATATTCCGGACCGTGTGTTAAAAATCGGGTTTTATCAACGCATTGCGGCGCTGCAAACACCCGAAGGCGTAACCGCAATGCAGGCAGAGTTGGAAGATCGGTTTGGCCCCGCGCCGGATTCTGTGCGCTATCTGCTGGGGTTAGATAGAATAAAACTGATTGCGCGCGATATGGGGTTCACTTCGGTAGCGCTGCGCAATAACGAGTGGGTTTTCCGAATGCGTCCCGGCGTCACTGCAAACAGGGTTGCGCTGTATAAAAAATACAAAAATTTAGTTAAGGTAGAGCTTGGAGTGGTAACTGCGCTGCGGAGCGCGCTGCCCGAAACCCCATCAGAATGGATACCTGAACTGGAAAAACTGCTGCGGTTTATTCCTTTGAATATATCTGATATGGCGCCAAGCGCAACGCAGTAACAGGATCTCTATTTTTTGAAAGCTAGGCGCATAGTATGAGTAATACTGCCGCAGATCGGCAAAAAGTAAACCAAACACGGGTAATCGGGAAGATCCCGCCGACACTGCTGGTTATTTTATCGGGAACTTCAACACAGGTCGGAGCCGGCGTAGCAAAGCAATTATTTCCTTATATTGGAACAGAAAGCGTTGTGTTTTTGCGCATTGGGTTTGCGGCGCTGCTTTTAAATAGCATTTGGCGGCCCAAATTGCGCAATGTTGGCGCGTCGGCTTGGTTTTCTGTCATTGGGTTGGGAGTAGCGCTGGCGGCAATGAATTCCACATTTTATGTTGCGCTGAATCGCATACCGTTGGGCATAACCGTAACGATAGAGTTTACTGGGCCGCTGCTGGTGGCGATTCTTGGTTCGCGCCGGTGGACCGACGTAATCTGGACAATGATGGCTGCCGGAGGAATATTGCTGTTTGCGCCATGGGCCGGCAGTTCGCTGGATGTGGTTGGGATATTTTTTGCGCTGCTTGCCGGCGTTTTTTGGGCAATGTATATTATATTCAGTTCGCGGGTCGGCCGCGTCTTTCCAGAAGGCTCCGGCTTAGCGGCTTCTATGGCTGTGGCTGCGATACTTACGGCTCCTGCCGGTATATATGCCGGAGGCGCAAAACTGCTGAATCCCTCCATTTTGCTTATGGGCGCCGGAGTTGCGCTCTTTTCTTCCGCGCTGCCATACACGCTTGAAATAGAGGCGCTGCGAAGGCTGCCCACACAGGCTTTTGGTATATTAATGAGCTTAGAACCGGCGATTGCCGCAATCATCGGCTTTTTGCTGCTGAAGGAAACGCTTTCTTTGAAAGATATTGCCGCCATTGCGCTGGTTTCGTGCGCTACCGCGGGAACTTCCATTTTGCGCCGCCGCAGCGCCGTCCCTGCAGACGCCGCCGCTATATGAAATGATGGAACCGGACACAAAACCAATTTTCATATCGTAGCGCAAAAATTGCCGATTGCCGCGCGTCAGCGAGATCTCCGCAGCGACAGTGTTGCGCTTTCGAAATAAAAATAATCAATAGGAAAAGTAAATCCGATAATAAACGCAATCGGCAACCCGATGACCGTCATTCCTATCAGCACGAGCAGCCAAACGGGGTAATTTTCTCCGTCTCTGCGAGTTGTATTAAAATGATCCAGTTCCCACCCCTCGGCGCCGTATTGATTGGCGTAATCCAGAATGACTTGATGGATTAATGTATCAGCGCGGGATCGCTCGTACTCCAGTGTATTATGGTTGGGGAAATTGAAATATGAAAAATGAATAGCGCTGACCGGTATTTGCCTGCCGTGGTATGTTGTGCGGATTCTGCGGAAATTAAGAATTTCTTGTCTGTATTCCCATCTGTTCATAATGATATGGTGTCTTTCATGTAAAATTAAATATGTATATTGATTCTTTTGGATACGTGTTTTCAGAAAAATAATTATTGTAATGTGTATTGTATCATACATCAAATATATTACAAAAACGATATACATCAAATTTTTGCTGCAACACGGAACAAGATCGGAA
>JAKAOI010000183.1 GCA_021812265.1 Chloroflexota bacterium
CAAGAAGTGGTTCGCAAACAGATTGTTCCTCAGATTTCGCCGTCACATCTGGGGCGATTTTTAAAAGAATGCCGCATTACAACCGCACCGAAGCCGGTATTGGGAAGATCCCCACATTGACAATTGGGAGGTATTTACGCAGCAGACGGAAGAGATTTGTCATCTGAAAGAGCAGGCTCAAACCCTCTATCAGGAGCACCACATGCATTTAGTACGTGTTGATGAGAAACCAGGAATGCAAGCCATGGAACGTGATGGACCCATCTTGCCGACAACGTTTGGAAAAGTGGAGCGGCGAGAATTCAACTATATCCGTCATGGAACGCAAGTGCTTATTGCCAACTTACATCTGGCGACTGGACAGATCATAGCTCCTACCATCCAACACACGCGAACCGAACTCGATTTTGTCGAGCATATTCGCCAGACGATAGCCACCGACCCGCAAGCCGGATGGCTCTTTCTCTGTGATCCATTGAATACCCATATGAGCGCCTCATTGGTTGAGTATATTGCTTCTCAATTGGATGATCCCACTCCTCTGGGCAAGAAAGAGAAGTACGGAATCCTTGCCTCCATGCAATCTCGTCAGACCTATTTGTGCGAATCCACACATCGGATTCGCTTTGTGTACATTCCCAAGCATTGTTCCTGGCTCAATCCGATTGAGATCTGGTTTAGTACACTGGCTCGTCATGTTCTTCTTCGCGGCAATTTTTTGTCCATTGCTGATCTTGTCAACAAACTCAAACGCTCTATCTCGTTCTATAATTCGTTTCTTGCCAAACCTTGTGCTTGGTCCGTCGTCACGGATCAGCAGATTCAGTCTTTGATTGACAAGGTCAAGTTGTATGCTGGGCTATTTCCTCATTAGGGTACTAGCTCGTTCTCCATACGTGATGATAGAGACCCGTTTTTTTTCCTTCAAGGTATACAACTCATCCATCTCTACGACTGGTACTACGTCGTTTGATGCCAACGGAGGAAGTGGAGGAGATGCAGGCAACGTCGCCACATGCGCGTTGACCCAATTCGCAACGGTTTGATGATCCACTCCCAGATGACGAGCAATCCGTCGAAAGCTCAGACCATCCACATACAGTTGAATGTCTTGTTTTCGCAACGCTGTTCCATACCCTTGGTTGAATGAACAGGTGTATATTTTTTGGAACAGGATCCACACCGATACCGTTGGGAACCAAAAGGATTTTTTCAATTTTATGTTGTTTGGCTGTCTGCTGACAGCGCAGGCATGTAATTCCATAATTCTACTACATCACAGGACCCGATTACATCGCCACTCCCCGAGGAATTTTGCCAAATCAGCGCAAACTTGGCAAGAAATATGCTTCATTGTCCTAAAACCGATTATAATAACTGTTTGTAAAATAGCGCAAATTGGGGATATTGCAAGAAATATTTGTCAGCATGCGTACAATAAGATAGAGAAATAACAATGACGTTGTTTCAATTTGTTCTGCGTAAGAATTGTGAGGAAACTGTGATAACTATTCCAAATCAATCAGACACGTATGATTCACCTTCCGCGGCGCGCAAAGATTTAACCCGTCACCTTCGCAGGGAACAGGTTTCTGCCATGAACATCCGCGAAAGGTTGATGGGGTTGGTCCAAATTTTAGAGCAGCGCGATACAGTAACCTATTGGCACGCTATGCGCGTCGCCAGCTATGCGCTGCGCTGGGCGCGTTCACAACAAACACCGGCGCGCGCTGCGCGAACATACTATATGGCTGGTTTATTGCACGATATTGGCAAAATTTGGCTGGCTGATGCTATATTAAATAAACAGGCGGCGCTTTCACCGGATGAAATTATTGCCGTGCGCGAACATACCGTTTATGGCGCGCATATTCTTGCCGGCTACGACGCCCCAGAAATATATATCCAAACTGCGCGCAGCCATCACGAACGCATAGACGGCGCCGGATACCCCGATGGATTAAGCGGCGCCGAAATTCCTTTCACAGCAAAACTCATCGCCGTCATAGATATGTTTGACGTTATAACGACTGAAAGACCATATAAAGCCGCGCAATCAACGGAAGCTGCCCTGCGCATACTTGGTGAAGAAGCGGGAAATGCGCTGGATCCAACCATCGTACAATCATTCAGTCAATGGGTTCAAGAAAATTTTATTTTACATTCACCGGCTGATTAACTCGCTTTTTGTGATTCGTTATTGCTGTATATAATTTCACAATAAGACATAATCTTTTGACATCGGCGCATCTGGGGATTATACTGAATATAAGATCTGGGAAGCGCCATCAAAACAATGTACATACACTTGTGTTTCCCAATGATTATATAGGAGGGTTTCTAAACTGGAAAGCTCAGAAGCCGCGCGTTTAGTTGTAGATGCGGCAGCGAACAAAAAGGCAGCGAACATAGTTTTACTGGATATTCATGAATTAACCATTATTGCCGATTATTTTGTCATTTGCACTGGGGCTAACCCAAAACAGCTTTCAGCAATCGCCGACGCGGTAGATGAAGAAATGCACAAAATCGGCCGAAGCTATATCCGCCGAGAAGGTTCGGAAGAAAGCGGCTGGATTTTACTGGATATTGAAGGTGAAGTCTGCTGCCATATTTTTAATCCCGAACAACGGGAATTTTATCAGCTAGAACGGCTTTGGAAAGTTGCTCCGCGGTTGCTCTATGTTGATTAAACACAAATAGAATCTATTTAGGTATAAGAAGGCAAAATCATATGAATGCGATAACGAAGATGCTGCGCAATGGTAATTTTTTGCGAGGTGTTTCAATCGGAGCTGCAGCAGGCCTGCTTGTAGGTTCCTTCGTTGCTTTTCAGGTTGGGGCAAATAAAACCGATATCCAAACTAGTGTTGTAAAAATGACGCGACGTAAGAAATCTCCCATTGATTATACAAAATTGTTTGTATAAATATTTTTTTGCGCAACGGATGCGCTTTTTTTTATGTAATAAACATCGTGGCTCGTAATGTATACGGCGCACTCACTTCACCTTGCTGTACTGTGTTATGGCAAGGTTTTTCCTGCGTTGAGTTTGCCTGCCGTATATTCCTCAAGGAGGCTTGCCCAAAAGCTTCGGCAGAAGCAATTACGCCGCGCGCGGCCATAATCCGGTATCCTTGGTTTGTGCGCCTGAAGTGTTTTTTAGGTATTGAATAAATATCTGTACCAAATCAACATCCAGTTTACCGTGAGCGGTGTCATCCAGAAGCAGTTGTATCCCTTCTTCCTGCGTTCTGCCGGGATGATATGGCCTTTCGGCGGTAAACGCTTCAAAAATATCAACAATCGTTAAAATGCGCACCAATAACGGTATCTCATCGCCGGAAAGCCCATCCGGGTACCCCGATCCGTCTAATTTTTCATGGTGCCAACGCACAAGCGGCAACAAGTGCCGCATTGATTTTATAGAATGAAGAATTTCCTCGCCTAAAACGGTATGGCTTTTCATTAAAATCCATTCTTTTGCATCCAATTTGCCAGGTTTCAGCAACACAGTATCCGATATGCCAATTTTTCCAACATCATGAATTAATCCACCGATTCGCAGCGTTTCAATATGTTCCATTGGCAAATGTAATCGTTCACCTAAACTCACCGCATACAGCGAAACATTGGCAGAATGACTGCCGGTATAACCGTCACGCAAATCTACCGCGCGCACCAACGCATGAATAGAATCAAGATCTTCACCTGTGGGCAGCATGATGCTGCAATCTTCGCCTTGCCGCAACGGCATATAAGCAATACCGCCGCTGATTAATTCTGTCCCATATATTTTACATTGATTGCGCCCCATATGTTTGGCGGTGTGCAACGCTATTCCCGCCGCGCGCAGCAACGATTCAGTTTCTGTTGCGTGCGCAGGAAATGCGGCCAACCCAATAGAAATGGTACACCGAACAACACCGTTTTCCACATGCAGCGATTCATTTTCCACCGCAGCGCGCATATCTTCACAGATTTTTACAGCTGAATCGATAGGATAGCCGGGAAGCAATATTGCAAATTCTTCAGAATTGTTTCTGGCGGCAATACCTTGGAATGGTATATGATGGGAAATAATTCTGCCAATATTGTGGATAATTTTATCGCCGATATCAACCCCATATTGCTCATTTATCTGGCGAAAGTGATCGATATTTGCCAGAACCAATGTAAATGGTTTATTGCTTTCCTTGCACGCCGCCGCAATCGTGTTTAATTTTATTAAAAATGCCCTATGTGTAAACAAATGTGAAACAACATCGTGGTCTTCCGCATTGCGAATACGCAATAAAAATCTGCCGCGCAGCAAATGATCGGCTAATTCCTCTCCTAATATATGCATATAGTGCGCTGTTAACATGCTGCCGGCCGATACAAAAGAGTTTGGCAGACCAATAACAACTGCGCCAATTAATTCATCTTGTATAAACAACGGCTCACCAAGAATCTTCCGAATATGTGGCGCAATCATAGAAAATGATTGCAAAGCAGCGCCCTCAAACTGCACAAATTTTTTCGTATTCAGAACTACTCCCCAAGGCGAATCCACAAAAGCATTGGCGGAACATTCTTGCTGGATATACTGCGTTTCACCATTGCTGTCAACAGAAACAATATGCGCAAAAGCATGCGGATCATCACATTGTTTTAATTGAAAGCAAACCAATGCCGCTAAAGGCAGTTCAAAATGAGCGGCAAGCAATTTTGCCGCAGTTCCCATAATTGTTTGTTCAGTAAAATGTCCCTTAGCTTCTTCAGATAAAGCATGGAAAATACTATTTTCTCTATATGCAATGGTTTGGTCAGTAACATCCGTAATTTTCATCAAAATGCGCTGTTGCAGTGTCCGATCATTTTTATCAAAAAACATGGAATGAATAGATAACGTTATGGCGTGTGTTACATCGGAATCATCAGTATAGATATATTCCGCCGGTTCGTGAAAACCATCCGTCAAAAAATCTGCGGAGTGTTTTATTGCGCTATCATTTACTGTAAATATTTGCCGCATCTGATGGATATTTGAAGGGCAGTTATTTTGAAATAATTTGTCGGCGTTTGCGGTGTATCGTAAAACTGCGCCGGAGGTGTCAAACAAAATCAACGTTTCATCAGAAGCATGAAACAATTCATCTATTATTGATTTAGTTATTTTATATTCATATTTTAATTTGATCATTTCATTTTCAATGGTATTTTTTTTGCCAATTTTCTGCTGTAAAGACTGCATAGCCGAAATTAATTCCTGCTCTGTGTCACTTGCTTTGCGAGCAACCTCAGAATTTAATTCTTGAAACTGCTGCTTTTCCATCTGTATATTTTGTATTTCAATTTTATATTTAAAAAGAATACGTTGCAAAAAAATATATACCCATATGGCGCTGATGATAACAAATACAGATAATATGAAAAAAGGTATTTCAAATTTGCTCATACTCTATTTCCTTTGTACCACAACGGTTTCCGTATGCTAAAGTCAGAATTTAGCTCACTCGGCGCTAAAATATCGCT
>JAKAOI010000184.1 GCA_021812265.1 Chloroflexota bacterium
CAGCGATGGCTGGCGCGTTTTTTTTTCTTTCTTCTTGGCGCAAGTGGTAATACAGGTATATTCCTAAAAAGACGAAGCCAAATATAAACAGGAATGTAACCCAATCTGATGTTTCATCTAAAAATCCTGTTATATGGGTTAAGGCGATCCGAACGGCTCTTACGGCTGCGTCGCCGGCAAAGAAATAAAACGAAGACCATATGGCTGCCGCAATAAAAGTTGATGGGAAAAATACTAAATAGGGAACTTCAGATACACCCGACATAACAGTGGTGGGAATGCGCAGCCCTGGAATCAGCCGGCCAGCTATAATCATTATTGCGCCGCGTTTGCGAAACCACTCCTCAATTTGGTCCGCGCGATTTAAGTTGATATGTAAAAATTTGCCATATTTATATAAAATAGGACGCCCGCCTTTGCGTACAACCCAATAAAGAATGGAAGACCCTGTGAAAACTGCAAGGGTTGAGATTCCGATAATCGAAAACGGATATAAAATACCGGCTTGATTATGTCTTGCTCCGGCGATAGCTACAAGCACATCCCCAGGTATCGGAATCGGTAATCCCGCTTCTTCTAATGTAAGGAATATAAATAGCGCAGCTAACTGGTGCACACTATAAAAATCAAAAATTATCTTGACAAAAGCGTGCAAACGCGCATAACGCATGGAATTTTCCCTTCTTTACAACTTCCTGTGTTTACCTTTTAATGAACTGTCATATTTACTAACAGTATCGTGATCTATTTCTCAGCATTTTCTCAGATTTCAGTATAGCATAAGATACAAATCGGTTAAAACGTATATTACTTAAAGTATCTGCAACTTTCAGCTAACATTCATCAAAATTGACTCTCTGATATAAAAACGAATCGGCGTGTCCGGAAGTATCTTTCTTTCATAATTGTTACTTATTTCACAAAAATATTTGCTGTCGCTGCATTTCCCCATATCTTTTCTCAGCAAAAATTTGCCATTTTGTGCTACGATACAATCGTTAAAACCATAAACACCGGAGGCTGTTCTATGAATGACGATATTGCTCGCGCCGATGCGCCGTTTCGCTTTACTATTGGATCGCTGAATGTTCATATTTTGAATGATGGGGTGTTTCGCCTGGATGGCGGAGGTTTATTTGGCAGAGTGCCTAAAGTTTTATGGGAAAAAGTTGTGACACCAGACCATTTAAACCGCGCGCCGCTATCCATGAACAGTATGTTGTTTGAAGAAAATGGCAAGCTTATTTTAATGGAGACCGGTTATGGAGATAAATTATCGGCTAAAGAATACGAAGCTTTCGGGCTAACTCGGCCACAAGGGTCTTTGTTAGATCAATTGGCCAAAATTGGTGTAAAGCCTGAAGATATTGATATCGTCATCAACACACATTTACATGGTGACCATGCCGGATGGAATACTCGTTTTAAAGACGGTGATCCTGCCGCTGGAATAGTTCCCACTTTTCCCAACGCTGTATATATCACACAAAAACTGGAATGGGAACACGCCGCGCACCCAACAGAACTTACAGCGCCGGGATATCCTTCGAATAATTTTCATGTGTTAAAAGAAACCGGAGTGTTACATCTTATCGAGGGTGAAACGCGCATCAGCCCTGCGATTTTGCTTACGCCAACTCCTGGTCATACAATTGGCCATCAAAGTGTTTGGGTAGAATCGGGAATGGCTTCGGCGTTATTTACCGGTGACGCTGCTGTTATGGGTGTACATTTGGAGCGTCTGAACTGGGTAAGCGGTGTAGATAATTTTCCGATTCAAAGCGTGGAAACCAAACGTGTGTTAGTTGAAGAAGCGCTGAAACGCCAAGCTTCGGTCGTAGTTACCCATCATCCGTTTCCCGGCCTTGGAATACTGCGCCGTGAAGAAGGGCAACGCCGCGCAGTATTCCAAGAGATTACCGAACAGTCATAAAATGCTTACGCGCAGCGGGTATGTTGCGCACCAAATCTGTTATCAACAAGCCGGAATCTAGCGCGTCGATAGCCTGTACTGCATGGAATCCGGCTGCGCTATGCAAAGCTACGCCTGCTTTTGCCGCGTGAAACGCGCTTAAACCCTGAGCAAGCAATCCGGTTATAATACCGGCTAAAGCGTCGCCGGATCCCGCTACGGCAATTGCCGGGTTTGGTTGGGCAAAAATTACTGGCAACGTTTCTGCTTGCGGCGCGGCAATAATGGTTACTGCGCCTTTTAACACAACAATATGCCCCCATTGCAAAGCATAATTCCGTGCAGTTTGCAGTCTATCCATTCCCCCGTTTGAAAGTTCAGCGCTGTCACCAATAAGCCGTTTCATTTCTCCGGGGTGTGGTGTTAAAACTGTATGTTGCGGAAGAAGATTCGGCCAATCTTTTTCTGCGCTTAATAAATTCAAGCCATCTGCGTCTATAACTAATTGGGGACGCTGCCCATCAGGCATTTCTTGTATACTATGCAAAAAACTCAGCAAAAACTGTTTTGTTGCAGCGTCTTGTCCTAATCCGGGGCCAATTAAAACCGCTGTACAATTTACGGCAGCAGTAGCGGCGCTTTCTGTTCTAGGAAGCGCTTCATCCGAGCTTAAGCAATACACTGCTTCCGGCAATGCTGCTGTGTATACAGCGGCGCGTTCTGGTGTTGTGGAAATTTGTATTAAACCGGCGCCACATCGCGCCGCCGCAGACGCCGCAATAAGAGCAGCTCCCGGAAATTGCTGAGATCCTGCAATAATCAGCGCTTTGCCGAATGCGCCTTTATAGCTGTTTAGATTTCGCTGCGGCAATAATTTTGCGGCTGCTGTAAAATCTAGCAATTCTGCGGATCCGGTTATAGGCATTTCCGCCGGTAATCCAATAGAGCCAGTTCGCAGCGCGCCGATATATGGTAATGCGGGGAAAAAAAGCAATCCTGTTTTGGGAAAAGCCAGTGTAATGGTTATATCTGCTGTGATTGCGCCATCATCTGCCGCGCCGGTATCACAGTGAACGCCGGTGGGGTTATCTACAGCTATGCACTGTGGCAGATTATTTCTTGCTGTACGTATCTGCGTAACTAGCCGGCAAACTGCCAGCATGGCGCCACTTAATGGCCGTGAATGGCCTATACCTAACAGCGCGTCTACCACTATGTCACATGAGAGCAATTCATTTGCAAGCTCCTGTACATCTTCTGCAACAGGGAATAATCCGGCGGAAGTTTGCAGTGTCATAGCTTTTATATCAAACAAACGTGTTTCTGCGCCCCAATCTTGTAAGTGACCAGCCATGACCTTACCATCCCCGCCGTTATTGCCTGGTCCGATTAAAAATAACCATCGCGATTGCTGCAATGGCTTGTTGAACCAATCTGCGGCAATTTTTGCGGCGCTATATCCTGCAGACGCCATAAGTTTTTCACCGGTTAAGCCATATAAAAGCTCAGCATTTTTTTCAATATCACGCATTTGTTCCACTGTTACAACAATCATTGGAACACCGTCCTTTTTGTTTTGAGATAAAATTTTAGCGCGGGCATCTATTCACAAACATATAGCAACAAAAGTTATAGAACGCCGTATCTTATTAAATCTTCAGCCGTGCTGGTAATTTTAGCAAAGAAATCTTTTTGTTAAACAAGTCGATCTATAGCGTCTTTAGGATTTTGAAATGAGTGGAAAGAAGCAAGCAAATTTTTATAGAGTGTATGTAATTGTGTTGTATGAAGCTTTTTATCATTTTCAAAATACGCCAGCGCCGCCATACCGATAGACCATGTTCCTGCAGCCGCCATAGCGCCAGAAATAAGGTCTCCGCCGAATGGAGCTGCTTTGGCGGCTTCCTCGCCTAGGTATCGGAAAATCAGGCCTCCAGCTATAGCGGTAATAAGCTCCTTAGCGTTTTCCGAGCTGATTGGTTCGCCAAATAGCGCTGCAATTCGTAAAACCATACGGATTTGTGCGCCAAGGATAATGGGGATATCGACGAGAGGAATCGGCTCTAATCCTGCAGTAAGTGTAATCAGCGCGGAATTGCGGATCAATCTTTTAGCGGCGTCGGATCGAAACACCGGAGCGGCTTTACCAATTAGCAACGCTGCATTGGGGCTTATCTCTATTATTGCGGGAACCAATTCATCCAATATATGGTCTCCGCGCAACGCCGAAATAGCGATAACCTGCCGTGTCTGCAACATTACTAGTGCGGTTTGGCGCAATTCCTCAGAATATTCTGGTAAGTCACACTTATTTAATGCAACAATTACTGGCTTTTCGAAAGCGTTTATTGACGCAAACAATTCTATTTCTGTTTGGGTAAGCGGGTGCGAGCCATCCAGCACAATCAGCGCAGCAATCGCTTGTTTTACTTCATCGAGTTGAATTTGTTTTTTATGGCCGGGTGTATCAATAAGGGTAAACATTCCCAATGATGTTTCCACAATATCAGATGTAGAGCCAGATTTTTCGGAAACAGGCGAACGATATTTTCCTTGCAAGGTGTTAAACAACGTAGACTTTCCGGAGTTTGGTGCGCCAACTATGGCAATCTTTTGCCGAAGTTCGTTGCGCACATCGGTTTCCGCCGCAGACCAATTTACAGCGTCCCATATTCCCCGAAATGTTCCGATTGCAGCCGGTATTTTTAATATATTGCCGATAGTAATATACTTAGCAAATAACGACTTAGGAGAAAATTTTGCGTCACTCAAGCGGCTTCCCTCACAATTTGGGCTTCTTTCTTTCATAATACCACAGTCTGTGCGGCATATTAGATCATCGCAGCAATTTTCTCATACGGAAGCAGTATTGTTGAAGCAAAATAACTGTGAACTGCAGCAACGAGTCATGTTCTATACGTTTCGAGTCAGATAATTTACCTAAGAACATTACTTGCTTTTGTGTGGCCGTAATTTCCGCACTTCAGCTGCAGGCAGTTCGGTGATTTCCGCAACTTCAGCAGCAGACATCCCTTTGGCAAGCAGCGCTTTTGCCATTTGCAGCGCTTTTTCGCGCATCCCTTCCTCACGGCCTTGCACAATGCCTTGAGATATCCCTTCCTCGCGGCCTTGTAGAATGCCTTGAGATATCCCTTCCTCGCGGCCTTGTAAAATACCTTGAGATATTCCTTCTTCCAGCCCATCTTCATGCGCTGTTTCAAGCCGTGAGCGTTCATCGCGCAGCGCTTTCTGCCGATCCTCGTATTGCTGCCGCACTTCCGGATTTTGGCTAAGATATTCCAGCAATTCTACCGCTTTCTTCGCAGACATATTTCGCATTTTGAATGCCTCCAATTCTTCTCGCTTCATCCCTTTGATAAATCGCAGCCACCAATATAGCTCGCTGTCTTTTTCTTTTCCTGTGGCTTGCTGAAGTTTCTTTAACTCCAAAAAATGCAGCTCTAAATCGTACAGCGCTTCGGCGTCAAAGTATTCCACCAACCGAAAATAGGCGTGATAATGCGGACTTGGCCGAATATTAAAGTCCAACGCCGCTATCGATATGATCC
>JAKAOI010000185.1 GCA_021812265.1 Chloroflexota bacterium
TTCTTTAAGGGTTAAAGCAATAAAACAGCCGCGAAGCTGATAATACGCCGACTGTATAATGCGGAAAAATGCCTGTTGTGCCGCCATATTTTTTTGAAAAAATTCATCTGCGTCGGTGTCAAGTCTATTTGCCATCTCTGCAATACGCTGAATGGATTTAAGAATGAAATCATACTCCAGCGCAACCTGATGCAGGGAAAGCACAATATTCAACGTATCTTGCGGCAACGCCCATTTCCGGTTAATTGCCACTGCTTCGCTTACAAGAGTAACCGGCGAAACATCCGGCTCCAGCGAAAAAATTGTATATGCGCTGCTCCAATCGCGGGTAAACAGCAGTGATATTGCGTTCTTAAATGATTCTTCAGCAAAAACGCCAAGGTCAATTATATTATTTTCCAGCGCGCGTATACTGGCGCTGCACTGTTCCGTATCATCATACATGATTATGAAATCCTCATCATTTTTGACCCGAAAGATGATCCCATCCTAAGCGATCCAACTTGATCGTCTTTCCGTCATTCACAACCAAAATATCTGTCTTTTCGGTAATTACCCCAATTTTGGTCACAGGCACATCGGCAGCGACCGACAGACTTTTCAGCGCTGTTTCAGTTTCTTCCGCAGGAAGAGTAAACAGCAGCTCATAGTCTTCCCCGCCGGAAAGCGCAAATTCGTCTGCCGAAATCTGAAGCATATTCGCAATATACGCCATCTCTGCCGATATTGGCAGCTGCTTGGCTTCTATCAGCGCTCCAACATGGCTTGCTTCGCAGATATGCCGTATATCCGAAGCGAAACCATCGCTGATATCTATTGCCGAAGTTGCCTTATGCGCTGCAAGCCATTGCCCTGCCGCTACCCTTGGCATAGGCTTATGGTGCGCTAAAATCGCTTTCTGCGCCATTTCTTCCGGTATATTGGCCGCCGCGCTTGGATGATCTTGCAGATATCTGCCTATTGCAGAAAGACCCACCGTACCGGTTACGCAAATACTGTCACCGGCTTTTGCGCCGGATCGCAGTAAAAGCGCGCCGGCGTCCGCCATCCCCACGAGCGTAATATCAATAATCAAGCTATTGGGGATGCGCGAAACATTGCCGCCGGCAATTGCCGCCCCATACGTTTCAGCGCACGCCTGCAGCCCAATATAGATGTTATCCAGCAACGCAACGTCTGTTTCTGCCGGAGCCAATAATGAAATCAGCGCAAACCAAGGTTTGCCGCCCATTGCGGCAATATCGCTGATATTTACGGCCATTGCCCGCCACCCCAGATTGACAGGATCTATTTTCTCCAACCGAAAATGAATATCCTGCGCTTGTGCGTCACATGTTGCAAGTATCACACAATCTGGCATATTTGCAATAACCGCTGCGTCATCCCCAATTCCTTTCAGAACGTGCGGCGACGCTTTAACGCGCTTGCTCAGTTGTTTGATAAGCCCAAACTCACCGAGTTCAGCAATCGATGGCATACACACATTGTCACTTTCATGATTTCAGCTTCTGCCGTATCTTTAAAATGGACACCATTTGCAAGTATTACACAACATACTACACTAAATGATACGCAGAATTTAAGGCAAAGAGCAAGGCAAGCGTTTGCTAATAGCCTGTTTGGTCTAGTGCTTCTTATAGCCATTATTCTAAGAGCCATTTTCGGACCCGATCCGGGCAGTTGGTAATTTGTGTTTCTTCTGTTTGCGCCTGTGGCAACGCTCCCAGCAACATATCTCCCTGCTCAGTATTGCTGATTCGGTTATCAAAAATAACCACCACATTGCGGGTGGAATGGCTCCACGCGAGTTTATTCAACATGCGCCGCACGCGCAGCGCCGCATATGGCGCGGCAAATTCGCTGATTTTGCTGGCATATTGCTCTGCGCGCGCCGCCATTGTAGGTTCACTTAATGGCGGCATCGGCATGCGCGAAATAATAATACATTTTGGCGCAATTGTTTGTGAATCAAAAGAATCCCAAGCGCTTCCCGCCGAAAAAAGCATTACCCTATCTTGCTCACTAAATATATTCCATAGCTGTTTTTGTGATCCATCTATTCCCTGAGCCAATGCCATTATATCTTTTTTTTCCACACCGGGCTTTATGTTGTAGTAGGCTGTACGCAGCGCCGAATACGACGGAAACATAATCAGAACGTTGCCGCGCAGTGTATCGGCAATAGTTGTTATTGTTTCGGTGACAGCGGTTTTATTAGATTGCGCCATCGTATTTTCATGAATCAGCAAGATAAGGGTTTGGTCGCTGTAGTTTTCCTCGGCAATATAGGTTTCCATAATTTCCGGCAAACCGGTTCTTTCCCGTATAAAGTCAAATTTCTGATTGATTGAAAGAGAAGAACCGGCAAAAATAATTGCGCTGTTCATCCGCCGGAACATTGCAGTTAGCTGGGGACGCACACTTTTCGGCGCGCTGTATACTATTGGTGACTCATATGGTATAGCGTCTTTGCTTGTTTGCGACTGCATTTTTACCCAATACACCATATCGGGTTTTTGTTCGGCCATAAATTCCGCAAGCTGGCTGCGAATATTTGTAAGCCGCGTTTTTTGCGCAAGCAGCTCTGTTTCAAGTAAAATGTTATGCTGCGCGCGCATGTGCTGCGCCGCAGTTTCCAATGATGCGCAAAGGGTATTCAAACGTTTCTTTAGCGCGCCCCAATCACCTTGTAATTGCTGCCATTCCGGTTCTTCGGCTGTTGCTGGGTTAATAAGCAGCGATCCGGCAAAAGATTCTTTCTCATTTTCTTTTGCTTTTGATGATTCTGCAATGGCAGTGGCAGCTTTGCGGAAAAATTCGCTGTTAGCGGCTCCCGCGTTTACTGTTTGCTGTTTCCAAACTGTTGTATCTATTCCGGTAATATGGTTGTGGGCTTCCGCTAAAATACCGATAGAAGAATCTGCGCTGTTCCACAATAAATTTAAGATATCGGTGATATCCTTTTCGCAGATTGTTGTTGTAAACCGGTTAAACGCAGAATCTTCCAGCTTGCCGGTATCTAAAAAACAGTATACTGCGTCTGCGGGAAAGCGCATGGCGGTATTTTTTTCCGCTGTCAGCAGCGCCGCGTGGGTGGTTATAATAACAT
This sequence comes from Chloroflexota bacterium, assembly GCA_021812265.1. GTDB lineage: Bacteria > Chloroflexota > Ktedonobacteria > Ktedonobacterales > JACDGC01 > JAJYBV01. The sequence goes on from JAKAOI010000185.1 coordinate 3,110, forward strand.
CGGCTTGTTGCGCGGCGCTATATGCTTGGCGGACAAAGCAGATATTTTTATCGCGATATGCGCACTGCGGAGTGGCTATATTTTGGGTATCAGCAGAGGTTAAATCCCAAATAATCTGTTCAAATTGGTTTAACGAAAGTTCATTTCTTACACCTGAAACAGTATTCTGCAGCCATTGTGTAATTTTAGCTGATCCCTTTGCGCTTTCGGGGCTGATGGCGGAAGCGGCGCGCGCCAAGCCAAACCAGCGATGCAAACACATATATTCGGTTGTTTCATACACCGAAGCGATTTTTAGCGGCTCCGAAAGTGTTTGCCCCAAAATTTTTACAGCGTTGGGTATGGTAGTTCCTGCGCATTCCGCTGCGGCTTGGGCAGAGCTTGCCGCCAGCACCACCTTGCGCTTTGTTTGCGCCGCCCATTGCAGCAGCGCTGCTGCAACATCCTCTTCGCCGCGCGCGCCCGGCGCATGTTCTATAATTGCGTGTTTGCTCTGTTTAAGCGCTTGCGCAATATATTCGGATGTGCCTTTGTGTGGTTCGCGTGTCGGCGGTTCCTGTGACGGTGTTATCATTTCCGGTCCGGTGTTTTGTTGTTTGATAATATTCGAAGTGAGCATTTCCGGAGATATTCCCAACCGACTTAAAATTGTGTCATTGCCTTTGGCGGAAATGAAGCCGTTTTGTTTGTTTTTTTGCCGTCTCAAATATAATTCCGTGTTCAGCAACTCCATTGATGGAACCAGCTTTTGCGGCGCTTTTGCGCATATCGATTCCAGCAGCATATCCGGCATTTGCGCAATCATATCTTGAAAGCTCCAAAAAACCTTCATAGCAAGTTCGGCGTCTTCCAGCGCGCGATGATGAACATTTGTGTGTACATTGAGGTATTCTGCGACATTTTCAAGAGAATATTTTTGCAGTGAGGGCAACAAAATTGACGCCAAATCATATGTATCCAGCAACGCATTGGCTTGTATCAGGTTTGCTTTTTTCAGAAAACTTGCGTCAAACCCAACAGAATGTCCCACCAAAACAGAGGATCCAATAAAGCTGCTGACGGATCCGGCAACGGCGGAAAGTTTTGGCGCATTCATGAGCATTTCGTTGGTAATGTGGGTTAATCTTTGTATGCGATATGGCAGCGGCCGGCGCAGCTCTAAAAATGTTTGAAATGTATCCAGCGCAGTTTTACCACGAAATTTAACCGCGCCGATTTCAATAATAATATCCTTACTGGGATCCAGCCCAGTTGTTTCAACATCGATTGCAACATACACCGATTCGGCAGTTTTCATATTTTTGATGCACTTTTCTGAATAATTTGGGTTTACTTCAGCAATTTAAGGTTTTGCCGCGAGCTGAATGCGTTGTAGTATCGCCTCCATAGATGGCGCAGCGCTTTTATCGTATGATTCTACCACAAAAGAAGCGGCGGCGTTGGCAAATTCAACAGCGCGCAGAATATCTTGTGTTTTGCGCAAATATATCAGCAAGGCGGCGGCAAACGTATCTCCTGCTCCGGTGGGGTCTGCTTCGCGCACAGAAAACGCCGGAACCGTATATCCTTGAAAGCCGTTCCCCCAAATTTGCGCGCCTTGCGGGCCATGGGTAACGATAACAGCAGGAATCATTGCCGCCCATTGTTCCGGCAATGCGCCGGCGTTGGCAGAGCCGCTTAGATCTTCAGCGCTAACAATAAGCATGTGTATATGCGGCAATATATGTTCGGCGCCACGCCATGCGCCTAAGCGCACCATTCCGGCGCTATTCCAGCTGCGCATCCAGCCTTGAGGTGTGGCTGCAATGATATCGCCGTTAAGGTATTGGGGAACGCTTGCGTCTATTTCATTTGCAATAGGGCCAAGCAATGTAATTGGCGCATTCCGCCAATTTTCGGGAATATATTCAAAGGAAATGGTGTTTGCGCGCGCAAGCAATTTTTGCTCTCTTCCATGGGGTGTATACACATTGTGAAACACAGTAGTTTCCTCGGAAAACGCTGCGGCAACCGCAACATTTGGCAACATGGCGCTAAACCATTCCACATCCTGCTTTTTAGCGCTGGTTACTACAGCGACGCGCGCGCCAAGTTTTTGCGCTATGCGGGCAGCATAGGCAACCGAGCCGCCCAGCCGGAATGACCCATCCGGAAGCAAGTCGCGCGCGATATGGCCGATAATAACGAGATCAGGATTCATGTTTTGTTTGTTTCAAAGAAACAACCACGCGCCGTTGTTCGCCTTCACCGGTGCTTTGTGTTTGCACATAGGGAGAATCTTGCAGTGTAAGATGAATAATTCTTCTGTCATACGGAGTCATCGGCTCCAACATAACAGACCGCCTCTTTTTTTGCACTTAGCTG
>JAKAOI010000186.1 GCA_021812265.1 Chloroflexota bacterium
TTCCGATCGTTCTATACCATGGAAAAATTATCTCACAGATACAGCAATGTAGCAACAGGGAAGAAGCTCGGGGTACGACAGTACGCCGCTTGCGCGATCCCTTCCCCACGTACCCCAGAGAAGGAAGATCTGCTTCTCCTCTATAGCAGAAGCTAGGGGTATCCGCAGATCGAAGTTTGCGAATATCCGCTGTTTACCAGTTTGCGCCGCAAAGCCGCATATATCTTTCCCGGCCAAATTGCTTAAAGAAAAAAACTCTAACATATCTCTAACAACATTTATACGGTCTTCTAACAAACTATGTGGTATTATCCTAATGGTCCGTTGGAAATACTATCTGACGGCGCAGCCGAATGGCTGATTGAGACTGAATATAAATATGGGTTACGTGGTGTGAAAACATTGAATTCCGAATTACGAAGTGACGCCGTGCCTGAAGATAGCAATTACAGTACGTGCGATAACTGTGGTGTGGAATTTAACTGGATCCCGTTCACCGCCGGCGGAAAAAAATACTGCTGTTCAGGCTGTTCGCAAGGCGGCCCGTGTTCGTGTGACTATGACATCCCAGTATTTGCCGCTGCGCTGCCCATATTTGAGGAGTTTAATAAGAACATGGCAGCAAAATCATCGAAAACATCCAAATCAGCCTCTGGAGGAGAAGAAATGGCAAATAAAATTAAACCGATAGGTGACCGCGTTGTAGTAAAACCGGCTCCCAAAGAAGAAGTGACCAAGAGCGGTCTTATCATCCCCGACACCGCTAAAGAAAAACCGCAGGAAGGCATTGTTGTTGCTGTCGGCTCTGGCAAGCTGCAGGATAACGGCGAACGCTCTCCCATGGAATTAAAAGTTGGCGATCGGGTTTTGTTTTCTAAATATGGCGGCACAGAGTTTAAGCATGACGGCGATGACCTTTTGGTTATGCGCGAATCTGATATTCTTGCAGTTCTTGCAGGCGAATAAATTTATTTCTAACGCTACATTCACGTTTCTAAACGTAAAAGGAGAATCTATCTTCACATGGCTAAGCAAATTGTTTTCGACGAGACGGCTCGTCGCAAGCTGAAAACAGGTATAGATGTTTTGGCCCAAGCTGTTAAAACAACATTAGGCCCCAAAGGCCGCAACATTGCGCTGGATAAAAAATTTGGCGCGCCGACTGTAACCCACGACGGCGTTACCATTGCGAAAGAGATTTCTTTGGAAGATCCGTTTGAAAATATGGGCGCGCAGTTGTTGAAAGAAGCCGCCGTAAAAACAAACGATGTCGCCGGCGATGGCACCACTACCGCAACTGTTTTAGCTCAAGCTATTGTTAATGAAGGCTTGCGCAACCTCGCCGCCGGCGCCAACCCCATGCAGCTGCGCCAAGGAATTGAGCGCGGTGTGGAAGCCGTTGTGGAATATATTCGCGCATTGGCTATTCCGGTTGAAAGCAAAAAAGAAATTGCGCAAATTGCTACCGTTTCCGCCGCTGATGAAATGATTGGCAACCTGATTGCCGATGTTATGGACCATGTTGGGAAAGATGGCGTTATCACCGTAGAAGAATCCCGCGGCGTAAACTTTGAAACAGAATATGTTGAAGGTATGCAGATTGATAAAGGCTATAGTTCTGCGTATTTTGTCACCAACACCGACCGCATGGAAGCCGTTATTGAAGATTGCCACGTTCTGATTACCGACAAGAAAATCAGCGCGGTAAACGATATTCTGCCGATTTTGGAGAAAATTACCCAAAGCGGCCAGCGCAATATCGTCATTGTTGCAGAAGATGTTGACGGCGAAGCGCTTGCTACCTTAGTTGTAAATAAAATGCGTGGCATGCTGAATGTGCTGGCTGTTAAAGCCCCCGGCTTTGGCGATCGCCGCAAAGAAATGCTTCGCGATTTGGCAATCTTAACCGGCGGACAGGTTATCAGCGAAGAACTTGGCCGACGCTTGGAAAATGTTACTTTGGCCGATCTCGGCGAAGCTCGCCGCGTTATTGCCCGCAAAGATGACACCACATTTGTTGAAGGCAAAGGCGATCAGTCCGAAATTCAGGCGCGCATCAAGCAGATCCGCGCACAGATTGATGAAACCACCAGCGACTATGACCGCGAAAAATTGCAGGAACGCCTTGCGAAACTTTCCGGCGGCGTAGGAATTATTAAAGTCGGCGCCGGCACCGAAGTTGAGCTGAAATTCCGCAAAACACGTGTGGAAGACGCTTTGTCTTCAACTCGCTCTGCTGTAGAGGAAGGGTATGTTCCGGGCGGCACTGTTGCCCTGTTGAACGCCACTGAAGCGCTGGATAAATTAAATCTTACCGGCGATTCTTCAACCGGTGTTGCGATTTTGCGCCGCGCCTTGGAAGAGCCAATGCGCCAAATTGCTGTAAACGCCGGATTGGATGGCGCTGTGATTGTGGAAGCCGTTCGCCGCGCGCAGCGCGAAAAAGCCGGCAACAAAAAAATCGGCTTTAATGTCATTACCGGCAAAACCGAAGATATGGTTGCCGCCGGCATTATTGACGCCGCGAAAGTACAGCGCTTTGCGTTACAGAACGCCGCCAGTATTGCGACAATGATTTTGACCACTGAAGCTTTGGTAACTGATATTCCCGAAAAGGAAAAACCGGCTCCGGCTCCAATGCCCGAATATTAATCGCTGTTTTTTTCAGCCAGACCGAAGGAAGCAATATTTCCTTCGGTCTTTTTTTTGTCGTTTCTCTGCGGATCTTTTATGCAGCAAGAAATGAAATTGGTTCGCAGCCGCTTTTAACCCAAAATATTTTTGGCCTTTTGTATACTGGTAAAGGGGATATTTATCGTTGTTTATATAGCTTTGGCTTTGGGAATTGGAAGTGTGTTATGTCAGATTCTTCTTTACATCATGGATGGAATACCGGTTTTCCGTCTCGGAAAAATGCCGCCAATTATAAACAGTGGTTTGCCCGCCGCCGCAGGTATATTGTTTTTCGCATGCGAATGCGCAATTATCAAATAAAAGAAAAAGCTGTTTTGCGCCGTAATACCTTGATGGCGCTGCTTTCGGTATGTGTTGCCGCCGTTGTTATTTTTATTGCCGCGGGCGCAGAATACTCCATTGTGTACTTTCAACAGCAGCAAATTGCTTTGGAAAGCATATACGCGCAATCTACCGGAACCGATAGTATTAGAATGTATGATATGCATGGCCAACTGATCTATCAGTCGGATATATATGGCGTAAAACATAGTGTGTGCTACTACCAGATGCCGCAAATTCTGCAACAAGCTACCGTGGCAATTGAAGACCGAACATTTTGGACGAATCCCGGAATAGATATACACAGAATTATGGGCGCTCTTGCCGCAGATGAACAATCCGGCTCTATCGTTCAAGGCGCCAGCACAATCACTCAGCAGCTGCTGAAAAATACTATTTTGAACTCCCAAATTACCTATAGCCGTAAAATGCAGGAAGCAATTCTGGCTGTCGGCTTAACTGAAACCGGCTTATATTCCAAACAACAGATTATGGAGATGTATTTAAATACCATCCCCTATGGCCCCGATATTTATGGAATCGACGCCGCCGCGCATGAATATTTTAATTATACCGACGCGCAAGGTGTGAATACTGATTGCTCTACACAATCCAACGCCGGCGGGCTGACCGCTTCGCAGCATTTAAATCTTGCGCAGGCTTCGTTTTTAGCCGGCATACCCGATAATCCCAATATCTATAATCCTCTGACAGCAAATGGTTTGCAAAACACGTTAGCGCGGCAGAAATTGGTGCTTCAGGGAATGATTCAGATGGGGTATATTACTGTTGCGCAGGCAATTGCCGCAGAACAAGAATCTGCCGGCGCGCACTTTCTTTCGCCGGCGTCTCCTGCGCTGGATCTTGCTCCGAATTTTGTTGACTATGCGCTGCAGCAGCTGGCGGAAATGATTGGCAGCGGCCAAATTAATATATCTCGCTCGGGTCTTTCGGTGTATACGACGCTGGATTTGCCGCTGCAGCAAAAAACACAGCAATATATGTATCAGCATTTGTTTGGCAATGATATGGATGACTATGGCGGCTATATTCGCAATGATAACGCAACGGATTCTGCCGCGGTGCTCATTCAACAAAGCACCGGAGATTTGCGTGTTTTGCTGGGCAGCTGGAATTTTAACGCGACAAAAACTCCGTTTGGCGCGCCGGTTGCCGGGCAGTTTGATGTGGCTACGCAGGGATTTCGGCAAATCGGTTCAACCTTTAAGCCGATGATGTATACCACCGCGTTTGAAATGGGCTGGTATCCTTCGATGCCGATCTCTGATTTGCCGACCATTTTCCCTAATGTTGGGAAATCTGGTATCTATAACTATCAACAAGACGGTGTGTATAAGCCGTTAGACGCATATCGCGGTGTGTTTGCGGGAGATATTTATGTGCGTGAAGCGTTGCAGCACTCTTTAGATATACCTGCGGTAAAAACTCTGTCGTTTGTGGGTGTAGATAATATGCTGTCGGCGCTGGCGCGGTTTGGCATAACACAATATAAGGGTACGCCGGGGCTTTCTATGGCGTTGGGGGCGCTGGAAATGCGTCCGATAGATGTGGCGCATGCATATACCGTTATTGCCAACTATGGGCGTGATATTCCAATTAACGCCATTCAAAGCATCAGCGACTCGCAAGGCAACTCCATTTATAATTACACTCCTCCGCAGGGCACGCAAGTTTTTGAGCCGCAGGCAGCCTTTTTAACCACTACAGTTATCACCGATAATAAAACTCGCGCCGCCGCTTTTGGAATATGCAGCCCATTGCGGCTGTATACCGCAACACAGGCGCAGTGTCAATATCAAAATAATCCCGGCATCGACTATCCGGCGGCGGCAAAAACCGGCACTACTGATAACCTGACAAACGACTGGGGCGCCGGATTTACAACACAGTATACCGGTGTTGTATGGGTGGGGAACAGCAATGAAGCCGATGGTATGTATCATATTGACGGTATCACCGGGGCAGCGCCGATTTGGCAGAAAATGATGCTTGCCTCGCTGGGTTGCGAATTTCCCGGCACAGGAAGCTCTGTGGGTTGTTCGGCGCCGCAGCATTTCCCAATTCCTCCCGGAATTATACAGACTACTGCTACTCAGAACGGGCGCACATCCACCGATTGGTACGCAACCGTAAATGCGCCGCAAGATACACATATTGGCAACGCCGGAAGTATGCCGTGCATTATTCCTAATTATCAGGATGACGCCAACGCATTTAGTTTTTGCTGAAAGACCTGAGCGTAAGCAAAGAATAAGGCAGAGGCGCAGGAGGCAACAGGCCTCCTGACGGGGCTTGGGGTGTCCCCAAACTCTCCTTATTCCTTTTTATGTTCAGGTCTATAACGAACACCGGATAGCGGCGAGTTAAATAGTAGTGACAATTTGGCGGGCGTCTTCGCGC